>CAJXQP010000030.1 GCA_913058275.1 uncultured Gammaproteobacteria bacterium
ACGAGATCAGCCTCGGTCTCGTGGGCTCGGAGATGTGTATAAGAGACAGCCTACACACCAACCCTGATTTGCCTGGCGGGTTTTGCCACCCAGCGCCTCGGCGACGAGTTGATGACCAAAACAAATCCCTATAAGTTTTTTCTTCGCACCATGCAGCTTTCTAACAAAGTCTTTTAGTGCATTAATCCAGGCCACGTCGTCGTAAACGCTAAGCTTGCTCCCCGTTATTAGGTAGGCATCAACTTCATCGATATCAGTTGGATACTCGCCGCTCATCACTTCATAAGTAACAAATTCAATCTCAGGATCCACTGCCATTAGCAGCCGTGAGAACATATCAGGGTATTCGCCAAACTCTGCGACAAACTCCGCCCTAACAGCATCGGCATTTAGGATTCCGATCTTCATATCAACCACACTTCCTCAAACCGTTTTCAGATGAAAAGATTTTGCTCGGCTTAGCTGCAAGTAACCAAGCTTGGAAAGTGCGGCACCGCGACCCGTATTCTTAACGCCCGTCCAACAGAGAGCAGGATCAAGATAGTCACAGCGGTTCATAAACACCGTGCCCGTTTGAAGGCGATCGCCTAATGCTTCCACGGCGGCTTGGTCGGTTGACCACAATGATGCGGTCAAGCCCAAATCACTGTCATTCATTAGCTGCAATGCTTGCTCGTCATTTTTTACAGACATGATACCAACCACCGGACCAAAACTTTCTTCGCGCATCACTGACATACTATGATCTACATCCAGCAATACCTGTGGCGCTAGATAGGGAGAGTTATCTCGAGAGTTAGCAAACTCTCTGGGATCAATACAGGCTTGTGCCCCTTTAGCTAGGGCTTCACTAGTTTGCTGGCGGACCCAATCAGCCGCTGACGCTCTCACCATAGGGCCCAATGTGGTTTCGGCTAACAGTGGGTTGCCCAGCGAGTAATTTTTAACTTGTTCCACGTATGCGTCAACAAACTGTGAGTAGAGTGACTGCTCTACATAAATTCTTTCGATGCCACAACAAGATTGTCCCGAGTTAAAAAAGGCACCATCTACTAAGTCATTCACACAGACATCCAGCTTTGCATCAGCACGTACGTAAGCAGGGTCTTTTCCACCTAACTCCAAACTGAGCCCAAGAAAGGAGCCTGCTGCGGATTTCTCTATTTTTTGTCCAGCAGCAACAGAGCCTGTAAAACAAGCAAAGTCCACGACCGAGTCGCCTAGCATCTTGGTGGTGCTGTCATGGCTCAAATACAAACACTGCAATACACCTTCTGGAAGACCAGCCTGACGAAAAGCACTAACAAAATGCTCGCCGCATAGCGGGGTTTGCGCGGAAGGCTTCAACAGCACGCTGTTGCCTGCCATTAATGCTGGAATCACCGAGTTCACTGTTGTTAACAGGGGATAATTCCAAGGGGCTACGGTAAGGACCACCCCTAGAGCTTCGCGCCGAATGAAGCGTTCAAAACCTGGCTTCGCCTGAGGTCGCTCGTCAGCTAGGGCTTCTTCGGCGATGTTGATCATATAACGCGCGCGTTCCGCAAGGCCGCCTATCTCAGAGCCGCCGTAGACCAGGGGCCGTCCCATCTGCCAGCTAATTTCTTCGGCGATCTGCGCTTGATTGGATTCGAAATACTGTACTGCCAGCTCGCAAATGCAAGCCCGCTCGGCAATACTTGTTGTTTGCCACTGTTTTTGCGCTGAACGCGATAAAGCAATAGACTGCTCTATCTCTTGCTCGGTAGCTAAAGCTCGCTCAGCATAGACTGAACCGTCTACGGGAGAAATGGTTTGTAAAAGGCCCTTATCTTGTGCGTGACTCATTAACTGACCTAATCTTACCCAATAAAATGAAAAAACTTAGAATGGCGCATTATATAGAACAGCCGCTTAGAGAACACCTACTTCGACAACGCTTGCGGCCAGGAGTTTTTACTAAATTATTGGCCAGTCTGTGCCTGCTTGTAAGCAGCTTACCCTCCAACGCGGCAGGAATTGACGCTACTATTAACGCGGCGATGACGCCTATAACAGAGGCAGTCGCTGGGTTCATATTCTTCGAGGTTAATATTTTTGGCAATCAACTACCGCTGATTATTCTTTGGTTGATAGCTGCCGCTATTTTTTTCACCTTCTATTTCAATTTTTTAAATCTGCGAGGTTTTAAACACGCCTTTCACTTACTGCGCGGGGACTACAGCAAGCCAGAACATAGTGGCGAGCTTAGTCACTTTCAAGCTCTGACCACGGCTGTTTCAGGCACCGTAGGCATCGGCAATATGAGCGCGGTCGCTATTACGATCACCATCGGTGGTCCCGGAGCAACCTTTTGGTTTATTGTTGCAGGGTTTTTGGGCATGTCGACGAAATTTGCCGAATGTGTTGCTGGGGTAAAATACCGCAAAGTAAATCCGGATGGCAGTATTTCAGGCGGCCCCATGTATTACATGAAACAGGGTCTTGCGGATCGAAATCTGGGATGGCTGGGCAAACCCATGGCCTATTTTTATGCCGCCTCTATAGTCATTGGCTGCCTCGGTATAGGTAATATGTTTCAGTCTAATCAAGCCTATCAGCAATTCGTGTTTGCCACCGGCGGCAGTGACAGCTTCTTTGTCGATAAGGGTTGGTTGTTCGGCCTAGCTTTGGCTGTCATTGTCGCTGCTGTAATCATCGGCGGGATAAAAAGTATTGCTAAAGTGACGAGCAAGCTGGTCCCCTTTATGGCAGCGGCCTATATCATCGGCGCACTGTTAGTCATTCTTCTTAATGCCGAGAAACTACCCTGGGCGTTTACTGCGATCGTCACCGAGGCATTTAACCCAAGCGCTATTAGCGGCGGCATGCTCGGTGTAATGATTATGGGGTTTCAGCGCGCCGCGTTTTCCAATGAAGCAGGACTCGGTTCCGCCGCTATCGTACATTCCGCGGTACGTACCAGTGAGCCTGTAACCGAAGGCTATGTTGCCTTAATGGAGCCGTTCATAGATACAGTAGTTATTTGTACACTCACTTCACTAGTAATTCTTACAACCATCTATGAACCGGGCATGGCCGGCAACGGTATGCAGGGGATAGAACTCACTTCTCAAGCATTCAGCAGCACCCTGGGTTGGTCTACCGTACCGCTCTCATTCATTGCCATTCTGTTCGCCTTTTCGACGATGCTGTCTTGGTCTTATTATGGCTTGAAAGGTTGGACCTACATACTAGGAGAATCAAGGAATAAAGAAATAGTTTTTAAGATTCTCTTTTGTGCATTTGGAGCCTTAGGCTGCATGATTCAATTAGATGTAGTTTTGGAGTTTTCCGACGCACTAATTTTTGTTATGGCATTACCAAATATATTAGCCCTCTATATTTTGGCGCCGGTAATTAAGCGGGAACTGAAGAGCTATCAAGCGCGCTTAACCGGTGGTGAAATAAAAAGCTTTCGCGATTAATACAGACACGGAGCTATTTATTTACCACTCCAAAAAACTCTTCTTACTCTTGCCAAATACATAGGCCTAACAGTTCTGGGTTTCGTTCTTCAATTGTCTCTGGCAGAACCATCTTTTCAACTCCATCCTCACAAACAAGAATCTTGTCGCCAGCACCTGCCATGTCTAAAAGTATTTGATCGAGATGGCGATATTGCACATCATGGCCGCCATTAGGATAAGTTCTCACCAGCACTTCTGAGTTCGGGTATGCAGCAAGCCAGTCACTCGGATTTACCGTCCCTAAGACTTCATCTTTCAGTCCTAAATAGACATATACCGGCACGCTGATATGCGCCGAATCCATAACGCTTTCAGAACAATACAAATTTAATTCATGCATTAGTGGAGCCGGATCTGCGGATTGGCCCCGCATGTTATGTGCCCGTGCCGCTTCATCGAACGCGGTATCTTGAAAGCCCTCGATTTTGTGCAGTGGGCTATCCTCTTCAAAGCCAAAAAATTGCATCGGGTATCGCAACATTTCGGCATAGGGGCTGGGTGCATTGTTGTTACACCGTTGAGGGTTGCCGATAGCAGGGCTTGTGGCCGCCATATGGATGGACAGCAAACGGTGCGCATTGCTTTCAGCAATTTTTGCCGTGTAAGGTCCTCCACCAGAAATACCAAACAGCGCAAATCTTTCTATATCCAAATGAGCTAACACCTGCTCTACGTCGCTAACGTAGTCTGCCATGGTTAGAGTCTCATCAAACGCGGTTTGCCCAAATCCATTTCTCTCGACAGTTATGAACCTAAGGTTCAGATCGCTGCGCATAGTTTCTAGAAAATCTAAAAGTCTGATTACGCGCACGGACGTACCGAGGCCGCCGGTGAATACAACCGGGGTCCCGCTATCATTTCCGTCGTCAATGAAGTATATGTAACGCCCACTATCCGAACGCAATTGCTCAACTGTTGGCCCCAAACTATCGAATGTGAGTTGTAGAGATGGTTGCGCGATGGTTGCGGAGACTAAGACGGTGAAGAAAAGAGAGCTGATCCCCGTCAGCGCCAGTTTTGTTAGTTTCTGATAATTCGGAGAGCACATGTCTACTAGCCTCTTTTTGGCAATCGAAGTAGCCAAAGAGTAATGGCTCTCTCATATTAAGTCCACGCGCTCTTCGCTTGTAAGCATCGAGCGGCTCGCTCATACCCCGCCTCATTACACGATCACACTGCCCCTAGTATCAAATTTACGATAGCATTGCCGTTCCAACGTCCTTGCACCACACCGCTGCGAATAGAAGGAATTAGACATGCCGATTAGAATCCGTTACCTGCTTGCCCTCACCCTCGTTCTATCGCTTTGTGTAAGCGTTACTGCCCAAGAGATCACCAGAGAGTCGCTGGGAAGCCCTGGGCCCTACCAGGTTGCTTACTATTCAAGCTACCCGGAAGTGCCCGAATTTAGTGCAGCAACTATTTATTTTCCTGCTAATAAAGGGGAAGACTTCCCAGGTGTGGCCATATCGCCCGGATTCGTGGAATCGCAGGAGAATATGAGCTGGTGGGGCAATCACCTCGCCTCTCACGGCTACGCCGTATTGACGCTTGATACCAATGAGCTACGTGACGATCCGTCGCTGCGCGCAGACGCCCTGATGGCCGCAATCGAAGTACTGCGTAATGAGGGTGAACGTATGGGCGGAACGTTGCGGGGCAAGATCCTCAATGACCGCATGGCGATCATGGGTCATTCCATGGGAGGTGGCGGCACTTTGATTGCAGCAAACGCACACAGCACTGAACTGAAGGCAGCAATTCCTTTCACCCCTTGGCAACCGGACGGCGATTTTTCTGCAATCTCAATTCCTACACTAGTCATTGCTGGCGAGATTGATCGAATCGCGCCGGTAGCCGTCCACGCCTTGCCTCATTTCGAGAGCCTCTCCGAAGAGATTCCGAAAATGTATTTCGAACTCAAGGATGGTAATCACTTCATTGCCAATACGGATACTGGTGATGACAGGCTTACACCGAATATCGATGTGCACGACCTAGTCGGTGGCATGGCTGTGGCCTGGTTAAAATTGTTTGTCGATGGTGATGAGGCATACCGAGAGTTGGTGTTTGGAGAAATGCCAGCAAGTGACAGGGAGAGATTGTCGAAGTGGGAATTTTCTGAGTAAAGTCTATAGACGTAGCTATATTGGGGACGGAGTTATATTTTGAGCATTGTAAGCAAAACTGAAATGGAAGCATTTTTTTCTGAGGAATTTCCCCAAGCAAGTTTCGTAATTGAATCTTTTGACGAAGGCTCTGTGACTATCAGACGCAAAGTTGACGCCGGAGATTTACGTCCCGGCGGAACCGTATCCGGCCCAACAATGATGGGTCTGGCGGATTGTGCCATTTACGCTGCAATTCTTCGGGAAATTGGGCTAGTTGCATTGGCAGTAACTACAAGTTTGAACATAAATTTCCTACGAAAACCGGTAGCTGACAAAGACATACTAGGCGTCTGTAAAATATTGAAACTCGGCAAAACATTAGCAACTGGAGAAGTAACGATTTATTCCGAAGGCGATGATCGACCCATTGCGCATTCTGTAGGGACTTATTCGATTCCGCCGAATAAATAGATTTCTGGTTAGAAAACGGACTTACGCTAACCACGCACAACCAAAATTCAGACCAAAAAAAAACCACGGCCTAAGCCGCGGTTTTTTGAAACTTGCAGAGCCAAGCTACTAAAGCGCAAGCAAATAGATCCGACTAGACCATCACTCAGTTACGGTCACAGTCATAAACGCATCGTGATAAAGCCCGCCGTCATCACCGCGGCCCCACAAGATATACTCACCGGGTTCTTCGAAAGAGACCGTAGTGTTGATCATGCCATCTTCAGCAATATCAGGTGGTGACCATGACAATCCCCATGCCGAGTTGGAACCTGGTCGAGTATCTTCCCAAGACTTTGGCTGAGGGGGGTCGAAAGTTGCCTTGCCGGCACCACGGTAAACATTCCACGACAGAAACAAGCCATTGATCTTGCCAACTGTCGGCTGCCACGGAATTCGCATTGCCATTTGCCGTTGCACCATCTCTTCGGTTGTACTCTCTCCACCACGAGCAGCAATCGCACGTATAGTATCTACGCTTCTTCTTGCTCTTGGAACACCATCATCCATAAGGTGTGTGGTGAAACTCAGCGACTCACCAACGCGAACGCTACGCACATGCTCACCGTTAACCGTATCGCCTTGAAGAGTTACCACCGGTGCTACATTCGCTCTAGACTCAGGACTGGATGTGCCGGCACCTAAGGAGCCAGTTTCTGAGGCAATAACCATATTATCTACCAGATAGTCATCCTTGAGCGTCGCGTAAGCACGTCGTGTCACACCATTGACCGTTAACTCCCAAACTAATTCACGGTCGCCCCAGTCAGAGGGTACATTCACTTCAAAAGTAAAGCGGTTACGACGAGGCAAGAAGTGAGTTGGTTGGCCACGATCAGCGCCCCCGGGGGAGAAAAAATTATTCTCGCCAATATCCACATCAGGCTCTTCTTCCCAATTTTCGTTCATGTATCCAAACATGAAGTTGAAGCTACCATCTTCAAGCGGACGCCAGCCTTCGTAGGCCACTTCAACGTTTTTACCGAAGTTGTAGGACTCAGCCTGAGCTAATGTTGCGCTCATCAATGCACTAAGAGCGAAGCCAAAAATCATGGCCTTGCGAGCAAACCCTTTTGTTATATTCATTATCGACTTGCCCCCTGGAGCGCCACATCGTTAGTGACATTCTGACCCGTCGAGGCATTGTCAATTGGCTGAACCAATGGCAATAGGCAAAGCGGGCAGCCGATTACGTGATCGTTCGGCCCTAGGTTCAGATTGTTGCGACGCTTTTCCATTTCATCAAAGAACTGCTCATCAGTCATGGTTACTCGAATACCGAGATCGATAAACATGTTCGTCACGGAACGGTTACCCGAACCCTGCCAATTTCTGGAATCTGGCACATTAGGATTCGTCTCAGTATTGTTCATATAACCAACGATATGCAGGATCGTGCCTTTAGGCAGGAGTGGCGCAGCATCATCATCGTAGGCGTAACCGCGAACCCAGTTGTGGTCGTAGCCAACACAAGAAAGAGTTTCTACGCTGTAACCCCAGATAGCCTCAAGACACATGCGCTCACCCGGAGCATGCAGATGAGGCTCAAACGTCGAGATTTTAGTGTGTTCAGTCAGCGTAGTGTAGGCATGTAATTCCTGATCTTTCTCATCGCCTCTTATACTAATATCAACGCCGTTACCTTGGGCATTGAAGACAGCGTCTTTAAATTTTGGCTCATAACCAAGAGGATGGAAGCGGAAGCCAATTTCCAAATGCGCGGTAGTGTCTCTACCATTGGAATGTAGATGTACAGAATCCGACACTATGTAGCTGCCTGCTGTTAAAAGTCGGCCGGCTTCGTCATCAAAAATATCGGCGTTGCGACCTACTTCGTGCACTGGCCATGCTAGGCCTCGTTCAGTCCGGTTTCCATTGGCGTCCAGGGCAGCAGTGGCCCATATCATGTGGTGAAAGATGTAAGCGCCACCAACAGTGTCGCGACCTTTGTCCGCTTGATTGTTGACGTCATTTACTTCTACTACTTCAACAGATTTGACCCAGCGATCTTCCGGAATATCTATCAGCAAGGCATCAATCTCGCCCCACCAATCCGCGGTTCCGGACAGTTTGGTGACTTCGTTGCTCTTTAAAATAAGATCTGGCGTGCCAGCAGTCCATGTGAGGCTGTCGTCGAACTCTAAGGGAGTGGGTGCATCTGCTTCATTGCCCTTCGGTGTGCCGGATCTTGCCCAAAGAGATATTGCAGCGATTTCTTCATCGCTTAGAGATACATCATTCTTGAAATCCTGAATACCCAGACCTTTTTCAACGTACCAAGGCGGCATGGCACCGGCACGGTCTCTGATGGACGTCTTGTATTCAATCAAACCTGCGAAAGGTGCTACCTGATCGTAGCTTATTAGCGGCATTGGGCCTACACCACCATCTCGGTGGCAACTCTGGCAACTGCGTTGCAATATTGGCTCTATATCTTCGTGGAAAGTGACCTCAGTCGCTTGCCCAAATGAGACAGCTGGTGCGGCAAGTGCCAGCAGCAGCCCTAAAAGGCCCATAGTGTAAATTTTTTGCATTACTCAATTCTCCCCAATATTGATATTTGTCTATTCGAACGAGCGCGAGTATAGCTGACAGCCAATTTTTTTCCAAATTTGCTACATATTGTAACATCACTAGTAATTCAAGGAGTTGAGAACACCTCGAATGTGCCGCTAGTCATGAACGTCACGCAAAGCACACGCTCGATATTTAACTGATTGATTTCTATAAATTAAATATTATTTGCCAAGATGCATCCTCAATCCGAAGCCAAATAACTTAACGAGTGGAGGGGGGCACTATCGATGTGGGGCTTACCTAGTGCGGCATTGTTAAGACGCGTCTCATGGAAGCTGATTTTGCTGTGCTGATATCTCGCAACTTTAAACCAGCTCACTCACCAGGACTCAAAACCTCACCTGAAGCAACTGCAAGCCCCGCGCCATTGAAAAAAGCCACCTCACCATTCACTATCACCACCTCAAAACCTTCGGCGAGTTGCAGCGGATCGGAATAGCTAGCCTTCGCCCTGACAAGAGTGGGGTCGAAAATAATTAAATCGGCGGCCTTCCCCACCTCAACACTGCCTCGATCGGTAACGCCGAGTAACTCGGCCGCATAAGACGTCATCTTACGTATTGCTTCTTCTAAAGGCAGTGCAGCGCGGTTTACTACATACTCCTCGATAATTTTCGCAAACGTGCCATGGCCTCTTGGATGGAATCCAGTAGGGCTGCCGTCGGAGGACACCGTGATATTCTCATCCATAAGTAATCTGGATTGCAGCTCATCGTCCATAATGAAATAAGCACCACTGCCACCTTGCGGACCAATCACATCGATCAAAATTTTCTCGAAAGGCAGACCTAGCTCCTGTTCCAAGTCCGCTAGTGTTTTTCCTGTGTAAGGATCTGTTGCGAGCAGCGTTGCCTCGGGGCCATTGCGCACTGTTATGCGGTTAATGAGGTATTCTTCCAACTCTTCTCTTCGGTCTGCAAGTGCTGCAGCAAATTCCTCATCGGTTTTAGACCAAACTGGGAACAGCAAGGCAAGACCTGCATAACTGGCATTGTAAGGATAAACATCCGCGCTTAATTCTATGCCCGCTTCTTTCGCCCTCTCAATCACCTCTAAAATTTCTTCGGCGCGCGCACTCCCCTTGCCATAGACTGACTTAAGATGGGAGATATGTACTCTGGCATATACACCTTGGCTCAAGAGTTCATCAATAGACTTCTCTAACTGATCATCGTCTTCATTGCGCATATGACTCATGATGACGCGGTTACGACTGCCTACCACTTTTGCCATTTCAACCAGTTCAGATTCTGGAGCATGCAGACCAGGGTTATACTCAAGCCCTGTGCTCAATCCGAACGCATGATCCAGCGAGTTATTTAATAGCTCCAACATGCGTTGGATTTGATCGGGACCTGGAGCTGGGTCCTGCCCTATTCCTGCCAAGTCACGAAGTGTTCCATGCCCGACGAACATTGCCAGGTTCACCCCAATACCTTTCTCGCTAACCTCCTCAACCCATTCACCTAGGTCCGCCACATTTGGACTGTCACCGTCTTGACCGAGCGTTATAGTCGTTACGCCTTGAGCGAGGAAGTTTTCAAAATCGGGAGTCTCTAAGGGATCGCCGTGAGAGTGAACATCAATAAAGCCAGGCGCAATGATTTTGCCCGTGGCATCTATGATATTCGTTACCGCAGCGTCCAATTCTCCGGGCGCGGTAATTGCAGCAATAACGCCATCTTTAAGATAAACGTCGGCCGCTCTGGCCGAACCACCTAAGCCGTCAACGAGTTTCCCGTTGCTTATTACGCTGTCGAATTGAACCGGCAAATCACTACAGGCAATCAAACCTATCGTGACAAAAAAACCAAGACTTACTTTGCTTAAGGCCTTTGACATTTCCAACCCGCTTGCGCGCTCACCCAATGGGCCCGTAACATTCTGATCTTTTTTGATTCCTGAATCATTCATTTCTTGTCGACTAATCATTAATCTCACCAAAGCCCTGAGGAGGTCTTCTATGTTTAGTCATTTGTTCATACGAATAAGCCAACTCTATTAGCAGGCCTTCCGCATAGGGGCGGCCTACGATCTGTAGTCCTGCGGGCAATCTGTTTTGCCAGAAACCCATCGGTATTGTCACCGCCGGCAAACCCGCGTCCGGCGTCAAACGCTGATTATTATCTCCTCTGTATTCTTCATTGGCTAGCTCAATATGAGCTGGAGGATTCGACCAAGTCGGAAAAATAAGAGCATCAACCTCTGCCGCATCCATCGCCTCTATCGCATTGGCTAGTAGTTGATTACGCTCTGGGTGATTGGGCCATGTAGGGCATGGGACTTCCCATTCATCAGGAACCACATCCAATGGATTCTGCGCATAGAAAGCAAACGAGGCTCGTGTTTCAGGGGCAATCTCTCCCGTTTCCAATACCTTGTTTACATCCAATAGCGGGGAATTTTCAAGAGACTTAAAATACTGGCCTACGTCATATCTGAACCTACCGCAAAACGGAATCTGATTGCTTAGTACCTGAAAATCTTTAATCTCCAACGGATCAACAATGATGGCGCCTGCAGCAGCCAAGTCATTAATGGCTTGGAGAAAAATTGCTTTGATTTCTGGATCAGCATCTTCGTGGTCCACCAACGATCTAAATACTCCCAGACGCTTTCCCTCAAGGCCGTCGACATTCAGAAAATCTAGATAATTCTCTTCGCGCTTGTTAGGCACAGTTAAAGAGTCTGCCGGATCATAACCCGCGATCACGTTGAAGAGGCGCGCGCCATCTTCAACCGTGCGCGTCATTGGCCCAGCAATATCTCTATCAAAGACTAGCGGTATTACGCCATCGCGACTGGTCAAGCCGATCGTGGAGCGGATACCAAATAATGCCAAATGAGAAGAAGGCCCGCGAATGGAGTTGCCCGTATCACTGCCCATTCCCGCCACACCGAAACTAGCAGCCACTGAAGACGCGGTTCCTCCTGAAGAGCCTGCAGGAACGAAATCTACATCGTAGGCATTTGCCGTACGACCATACGACGAAGATACAGTTTCTCTTGGGCTGAAGGCCCATTCCGCCATATTGGTTTTAGCAAGCACGATCGCGCCTGCTTCTCGTAATTTTCCTACCATAAATGCATCATCGGGTGGAAAGCTATTTATCAAAGCGATCGATCCGCCCGTTGTAACCATGTCATGAGTATCAAAATTATCTTTGACAAGCAGTGGAGCACAAAATAGCTCGGGCATTGTCTCGTTTCTACTCACTGCCAAGTCGATTTCGTCAGCCTTTACGAGTGCGTTGAGATTAATTTGTGCAATAGCATTAATGTTGCGAGATTGGTCATAGGCCTCGATACGCTGTATGTATCCAGCCACGATTTCGTGACACGTGGAGTCCCCTTGCATGATTGCAGACTGTATATCGGCTATCGATGCTTCAACGAATTTAAATGAAGAATTCTGTGGGGCAGCACAAGCAGCGAGTGGTGCCAGCAGAAGTAACCCAAAGCACTGCATTTTGATATTGGCCATAGTCTTTTTTCTCTGAATTAACCTTTGGCAATTTTCAACCAGTGTACTGTCTTAGTCGCTGAGTTCTTTCGCTAGGCTATAGAGAAACTTATAACCTCCGTACAAGGACTCTTTGAGTAGACGTTCATCCTGCCCGTGTATACGCATATCGTTACGATCCACGAACAATCCCGATGTACCATAAGTCGGAATGCCTGCGCGACGCATGCGTGCGCCATCAGTTGCCCCTGTGGACATCGTCGGCATCACAGTGACACCAGGCCACATTGCCTCGGTGACTGTTTCAACCGCCGCCATTATTTCTTCCGATAGCGGAGAAGAATCGGTAATGGAACCACCACCGCGATACTCCACTAAGAGCTCTGGGTTATCAACAACTGTGATCAGTGTTTTCAAGACATCCTGCGGATCGGAACCGGGCAGCATGCGCACGTTCACGTTCGCGACTGCAGTCTGCGGCAAGGCATTCGGCGCATGGCCTCCGTCTAACAGCGTTGCTACGGCTGTGGTACGCAGTTGTGCGTTGATTGCTGCTTCGGAGCTCAGTCTATCTAGCGAATCTTGCGGAATCGGTGATTCGAGTAGTGCACGAAAGTCGGCGGCGCGTTCACCGGTGTTGATCTCCGCCTGACGCTGGAAGCTAACGCGCATTACATCGTTCAGCTCGACAGGAAATTTAAAATCGCGAATCTTCAGCAGTGCCTCGGCCAGGTCATAGATGGCGTTGTCATCTCTGGGTAGTGAGGAATGACCGCCAGGATTCTTCGCGGTTACTCGAAAAGTTGCATAGATTTTTTCAGCGATCTGAATGGTGTTCGCTAATGGCTGACCATCTTGCAAAAGACCATAACCGCCTTCGTTGATTGCCAGCGCACCTTGTATTAATCCCGGATGATTATCCAAGAGCCAACCAATGCCGTTGCTGCCGCCGCTCTCTTCGTCGGAAGTTAGCGCCACGATGAAGTCTCTGTCGGGAACATAGCCCTCTCGCTTGAAGCGTATCAGGTTAGCTATAAAGATTGCCCCCATAGCCTTGTCATCGATTGTGCCGCGACCGTAGTAGTATTCATCGTCCTCATTGAGTATGAAGGGGTCGAGATTCCAATCGGCACGTTCTGCGGTAACCACGTCAAGGTGCGCCATCATCACGATGGGCTCCTTCGCTCCTGTGCCTCTATAGCGCGCAACGACATTGCCCTTGTGTGGCAAAGCGCCACCGATGAAGATGTCCTCTTCTGGGAAACCTGCGGCCTGCAGCCACGCCGCCATGCCCTCGGCCGCGATAGTGTTGTTCTCCTCATCTACCGTGGACTTATACTCGATCAGCTCCTTATAGATCTCATACAGCAACTCCCGATCATCCTCGGGAATTGTGCGCTGCGCGTTCGCGCTCTGAACGACCAGCAGGCTCAACACAGATAGTAGCGCTAGGAAATGTGTGCTTATTCGGATTCTCATTGTCTTGTTCTCACCGTATTCGTATTGCTATTCGTGAAGGGTCAATTTAACCTTACTAAGGTTCGCTGTAGTTTTCTAGCATCGCAGGCTACAGAGCGAGGATCTTGAACCAACTATAACTGACTCTCACTCAGTCTAGCGATCTAAACAAGATATATTGTAGAAATGCTGGCTTCTATACTCATAATTAGCGGTCTCGTCGCCCTCACGGTAGTCATCCATTACGAGATGCTGCGGTTACTTTGGCGCTCTCGAAGGCAGGTTCGACGGCGCCTGACCGACGCAGTGTACTTCTCGTTTACCAACTACACGGCACTCGGCTACGGCGATATCGAACCGGGCGGGCAGTTACGCTTTCTTGCCGGCATGGAAGCTATAACTGGCCTTTCACTTATTACTTGGTCTGCTTCATTCATGTTTATGGAGATGATGAAATTTTGGGAAGAGTAGCTTAAAACGCAACTTCAAAATCACTTAATTAAAAAAGGGGCCATGTAGCCCCTTTTTTATTTATTAAACTGAAACGAGCCAACTACTGCTCATCCATCTCCAATCGACGCGCACCAGCTAAGATGCCAGGCAGCCCATAGTTTCCTTCATGGCAGGCGTATTCATAAGGTTTAGTGTCAGTCGCATTGAAAGCCATCTCGCCACTCCAAGCTTCGGTATAGAAGATAGGGTCTCTGACTTCGAACTCATACAGAACCTGCTCATCGGAAAAGCGGCTAAAGCGCTCTACCACCACTCCGGAATCCGACAACGCTGCAATATTACGTGGCGCCTGCTGTGGATGCAGGTTTCTGGTCTCAACCACCAACACATCGCCATCCCAGTGCGCGACTGAATCACCCAGCCAAGGCTTCCATGCATCTGGACGATGATCTTTGTCTATAGGAATGATGCGTGCGTCGTGTGCCATTTCCACCATGATCATGATGTAGTCGTCAGTTTGAACGATCTGGTACATGTTGTTGTACAGCACATTGTTCATGGGTGGACCGCCGGTGCTGCCGAATCCGATGATGCAGCGCTCACCGAGTGCGCGTCCTTCTGGGCCATCATTACCTGAAAATTTTGCGCGGTTTTCCTGACGCAGCCTAGTTCCCTCTTCGGAGTAAGGTATGCGCCCGCTCTCGGGATAAGTAATCCAAGAAGTACGGTACTCGCCTTTGACATAGCCAAACGCGGAACCTGGGTCTACCCAGAATGCGTTATATCCACGGCCCTGCCCGAGGTCTTTACCTGTAGGCAGCTCGCCCTGTACCTGGCCGTCATCGGTAGCCTGACGTACGTTCTGGTGGTGGTTCGTAGTGAGCTCACCAAGCTGCTCTAGGGGAATGGTGAGCCCGACTCCCTCATAGTTGCTGGAGCGCTGCATGGTGGTCAATGAGGCATTGGTCCAGAAGCCCTGCAGGTCTGGTTTGCCTGAGGCGGTTCTCGCAGGCTCGTAATTATCGGCCGCCATAGCTGAACTGCTAAGAGTAATTGCAGCAATGGTGATTAGTTTCTTGAACGTAATCATTGTGTTAGTTCTCCGTTAGGCTACTGTTCCAGACTTGCTATCTATTTTGAAAGCTCTGTAGATGTAAGCTATTGAAATTAAACCACTACATGGCATTAATCAAGCGCTATTCGGCCAGCCTAGCGGGCCATCTGTTACAAATTGAAATGGCCTTGAATGTCCTTAAAGCGCATTATTGTAGTAAGAGTTGGGCACAATTAGCAGTCAGGCATATTCCCTGGGAACAACCCGAAAAAGACGTGTGGCAAGACACTAGCCATTCTAACAAGCTGTTTTAGTAAGCCGTGGAATAATTCCACCTTCAGTTAAAAGTGTCATTCAAGAACACGTTACTGAACCTGATCTAATGACTGTGTTCTTTCATTTTTCCTTAACGAACTAACTTCCTGACAAACATATCGAAAATCAAAGAGATTGGTGCGCTTCGGCTGAGCAACACGCCATCCAAAACCAAGCTCGTCTGACTTTTTTGATTTTAGAAAGTAAAACGGCAATAGAATTACCAAAAAATCGAGTTCATGCTGACCGCCCGCTATGTGCCAAAAGCGGACTTTATGATTTGAGTGGTATGCTACTCATCAATTCCAGAGGTCGGCCATTTGGATTTTCAATAAAAGCCATCCATTCTTCAGTTCCATTTTCGTGAGTATGGATTTTGTGAGGCTGATGGCTGCACTTCACTCCGTTCTCCGACAAATCGTTGCAGGTTGTATTTATATCAACTACTGAGAAGTATAGAATGGACTCTTCGGCACTCCATTCCTCACTTTCATTTAGAAACAATCGTGTGCCTTCAATGTCAAAAAAGGCAAGGTTGCCAAAAGCATAGAGATGAGGCACGTTTAGTATGTCGCGGGAAAATTTCACAGATTTTTTTGGGTTGCTTACTGCTCGAGATACTTGGCCTAGATGAGTCAATGCAGCGGCGCCTTAATGTGAGTTTTCTTTCTGATTCATTCTATCCTCCAGAGCATTTCCCAATGGAACTTGAAACCACTGCGGCAGTGCTTTCTTGTTTTCCAGTCCCAATCTGGAAAGAGCATTAGCTACATTGTATTTCACACCATCTATACTTATTTGTAGCATCCCTGCGATTTCTTTATTCGTCAATCCATGCTGGGCACTATGCACCACGCGCCACTCCGCTGGGGTTAGAACGTCTTTGTAGACTGGCCATCCCCTGACTCGACTTCGGACTTTAGTGACCATCACTTGATACTAGCAAGAATGATATCTATTTTCCCTACCCCCAATTGTAATCCGCAAGGAATGTCTGCTTTGGGTTACAGACTCTGGAGTAGCTGGTGTCTCTCAACTCTGTCTCTTATACACATCTCCGAGCCCACG
>CAJXQP010000031.1 GCA_913058275.1 uncultured Gammaproteobacteria bacterium
TTGGATTTAGCTGGGGCCAAAGCGTTTCGGGCAGGGCTACTCTTTCCCTTCATGTCGCGCTGGCGCACGAAGAAGAAGGCGATAATCATCACCGCAAGAGTTAACAGTATTTTTCCGAGCATGCTGTAGGTTTTCCATGTGCGTTACAGAATAGATAGTAACAGCGGGCCTGACGGCTTCGCTACTGTATTAGCTATCGGCAGAGATGCCGCCTAGTTCTGAAAAGCTTCGCTATCACTGAATTCCGAATATAAGGCCAGTCTGATTGAGGCTTTCTTGTACGAATGCGATAATCGCGGTGCTCGTCAAACTGCTACATAACAATACAGGCGGATAGAAGCTGGAACAAATTTGGATCGAACCGGTCTGCTGCTTATTGATTGAAGGAAATTTCTACAGATTTTGCAAAAATCCAGTTCAGATTCTGCCAGCTACGTACCCGCGGGTATGCCCGCGCTCGACAACTCGGGGCGTGCTACCTCATTCTTCGAATTCTGGCCGACTTGGTTGATGTACATTCCGGTAGCTATTCAGTGGTTACTCTTAGCAGTACGCTATCGAAGCTTGAGCCTTCCTCTTATCGCGAATCCAGGAATCCCGCTGTCAGGCATGGTCGGGGTGTCCAAGTCGGCCGTATTCGATCTGGCAGGAGACTATGCTCGCCAGTGGATTCTGCCTTGGATACTATTCGAGGTTGAGGAACAGCCCCTGGAGCAGCAGTGCCAAATGGCGAAAGAAGTACTAGCGGCTGCAGGCTTGGAATACCCGGTGGTTGGGAAGCCTAATATGGGTTGTCGCGGCGTAGGGGTTAGGATGCTAAATGATGATGCCGAGCTCGTCGACTATTTACAGGGGTTTCCTGTAGGTGGCTGCATTCAATTTCAGAAGTTGAGTCAATGGGATGCAGAAGCAGGCGTGTTCTATGTGCGCGACCCTGAAAAGGCGCGGGGAGAGGTCACCTCGCTTACGCTGAAGTACACGCCCTTTGTCGTGGGCGATGGTGAGAGACAACTCGGAGAGTTGATCGCCCAAGAGCCGCGGGCAGGCAAGTTATTGCATCTGTACCGAAGCCGGCATGTGGCCCGTTGGCACGACGTCATCCCCAAGGGCGAGCCCTACAGACTCATCTTTGCGGCGAGCCATAGTCGCGGGGCAGTTTTTCGAGATGCGGGGGAATTGATAGACGAGAGGCTGTCGCAATCTCTCGATAAAATATTTGAGGATATGCCGGGGTTCTATTACGGGCGTCTGGACGTAAAGTTCAAAGACGTAGAAAGCCTCAGCGCCGGGTTGGATTTCAATATTATCGAGATAAACGGGGCAAGTTCCGAATCCATTAATATATGGGATAGAAATGCGGGGCTAAGCACGGCGGTTAAAACCTTGTTGCAGCAATATCTCACCCTGTTTAAACTTGGTAACGTTAGCCGCAAACGGGGCAGTATGCCTCCTGGAATGTTGGCTTTGTATCGCGCCTGGCGATTTGAAAATAATTTAGTGAAGCAGTATCCACCAAATGACTAATCCTTGCCGCTTACCCTTTAAGCCACGAATCGTTTCTGCAGTTCTCGAGAAGGCGCTCGGACTCGATCGCCTCGCTCAAATTTATGATGGGCGGCCACAGGGGTGTACGCCCCATGAATTTCTGCAATACAACCTCGATGCCCTGGGAGTCAGTCTTGACCTCAAAAACGCTTCGAACCTGGAAGAAATACCGAGCACCGGTCCCGTCCTCATCGTCGCGAATCATCCGTTAGGCGGACTAGAAGGGGTCGCGATAGCGAAGGTGATATCGGATGTCAGGCCCGATTTAAAGGTATTGACCAATGAGTTGTTGCGAAGGATTCCAGAGCTTTCCGATATTTTTATCGGAGTAGATGTCCTGTCACAGGATGCGGCCGCAGGCAATGTGTCCAGTATTAAGCAAGTTCACAAACATCTCAAAAACGATGGTGCTGTGCTGATCTTTCCAGCAGGTATGGTGTCTGCCTATGAGCACGGCCATCGCAGGATTCAGGATCGCGTCTGGAATCGCCTAGCTGGACAGCTATTGAAACGCTATCAAGCTACTTGCTTGCCCGTTCATGTCGGTGGCACTAACAGCCGGCTGTTCTATGCCGCAGGTATGATTCACCCCAGACTGCGAACGGCATTGCTGCCCCGTCAGCTGGCAAACAAACAAGGCTTTAAGCTAGAGCTGCGATTCGGTCGACCGATTCCCGCGGCGGAGCTTAGACTCTTGCAGAGCCCTAGGGCGATTACTGATTACTTGAGGGTGAGTACAGATGCCTTAGTGCGAGAACCGGAAACGCAGCCGGGGATGAAACATCAATCGGAAGTCGATTCTGGCCCAACCGGCAGTAGCGCAAAATTGTTCGCCGCTATTGCCGGCCTTGAAGAATTTCGACTTATCGAACATGAAGAGTTTGACGTTTATTGCGCACCTTACGACAGACTAGGTCCAATCATGGATCAGATTGCGGTCGCGCGTGAGATTACGTTTCGGTCCGTTGGGGAGGGCACAGGTCTGTCGAAAGACTCCGACGAGTTCGACCCGCACTATCTGCATCTGTTTCTCTGGGATAAGGCCGCTTTTAGAATCGCGGGTGCCTATCGCGTAGGTCTAGTTGATGAGATCGTTGCCGAACATGGTGTGAAGGGACTCTATAGCCGCTCTCTGTATAAATACGATGAGGCCTTCACCAATAGATTGGGCTCCGCAATAGAAATGGGACGGAGTTTCATTCACCCCGACTATCAGAAGAAGCCGGTGTCGTTGAACCTGCTTTGGCGGGGTATCGGTCGGATTCTGGTGGAAAGGCCCAGATATCACACTTTATTCGGTTCAGTGAGTATATCGAGAGAGTATAGCGACCTTGCTCGCGCTCTTATCGCAGATACCATGATGACCAATTTCAGGGCGAGCGAATTCGAGCAGCTGGTCGAGCCTATAACGCCGCTAAAGATCATGAATCGTGTATGGACCAGCGAGATGCTCGTCGAGTTATCGAATGTTAAGATGCTGAGCAAGTTGGTAGGCCGTTGTGATCCAGGCAAGGCAGTCCCGGTACTTCTGCGTCATTACCTCTCGGTAAGTGGTAAGCTTGTCTGCTTTAACGTACACCCCAATTTTAGTGACTCCCTTGAGGGGCTCATTGTTGTAGATGCACGTAAGACAGACGCGAAGACTCTCAGTCGATTTCTAGGTGCTGATGGCTCTGCGCATTTCATGTCGTTTCATAAACAGCAGGATAGGGCCTAAATATGAATAAACTAGTAGCCGTTATTCAGCTCATTGGTTCCGCCTTAATTTCGATTGCGGCGCTGGCTATGTTGGTGAATCTCATTTTCATTGCCACCCGGCCCGAGACTATATCCGTGATTAATGCAATGATCGGAGGGGGGGTTCTCGTCGTATGTCTTCCTGTCATAGCGACAGTCTTATTCAAGAAGGGCGTGGCAGGTTTAAAGCAGGAAAAACTGGCAGAAAGTCCCGATACGGCCGCTTAGTACTCCATCCATCTCCTAGATGAGCTACAAAGACCTGATTCTCAGGCCTGTTTCTGGCTGATTTTGCCATAAAAGAGTATAATTCCGCGCTTTTCCGAGCCGTAGCCTCAGAGACTTCCTTGCAATGATCATCTTCGAAGAAACGAATCGCTTCTCTGCACTGCAGGAAAGCTGTGTAGCCACCATCGGTAAATTTGATGGGGTGCATCTAGGGCATCAATTAATACTTGATCAACTAAAACAGAAGGCTGAACAGTTTGATTTGCCGTCTCTGGTTATACTAGTCGAGCCTCACCCTGAAGAGTTTTTTGCAAAGGATGCTGATAGCTGCCCGGCGAGATTGACGATCTTGCGGGAGAAGATAGAACTATTGGAAAGCTTCGGGATCGATTTCGTGTTTCAACTGAAATTTGATCAACAGCTCAGTGAGTTGAGCGCAGAAGACTACATAGCGGATATATTGGTAGGGGGGCTGGGAGTAAAGAGTTTTATCGTTGGTAATGATTTTCGCTTCGGTCACCAGCGCAAGGGTGATTTCGATCTACTTAGCGAAGCTGGCAAACAGTTTGGCTTCGAAGTTGTTGAAACAGCAACCTACGAGCGTAACGGACATCGAATTAGTAGCACCTACATAAGGGAGCAGCTCGCAAAGGCCGACTTTACCCTCGTCGAACAATTGTTAGGCAGACCTTATTCTATTAAGGGCGAGGTAGTGCGAGGGAAGCAACTGGGAACTGACTTAGGTTTTCCAACTTGCAATATCAAGCCGCAGCGACGGCGCATTCCCCTGCACGGCGTTTATGCCTGCGAAGTTCGATTGGTAGATCAGTATCGACCCGCGGCAGTAAATATCGGCTATCGTCCTACGGTAACAGAATCGGGTGAGGCGCTGCTGGAGGCCCACATACTGGATTTTAATGAGGATTTGTACGGAAAGACGATAGAGGTTATTTTCCGACAGAAGATACGCGAGGAGATTAAGTTTTCCGGTCTTGAAGAGCTGAAGCGACACATCAGCGCCGATGTTGAGAAAGTAAGAGAGCTATTTGGAGTTACTAGCTAAGAATATCCAGCTATTAACAGATACATTATTAAAGAAACCTATACAGCGTGCAGTGCAAGCTATGAGTGATTACAAAGATACATTAAACCTACCGTCTACCGAGTTCCCGATGAAGGCCAATCTGGCTCAGCGGGAGCCAGCTATGTTGCAGAGCTGGCAGAAGCTCGATCTGTATAAGCGTATTGCGGAAAAAAATAGCGGCAAGCCCAAATTCGTATTACATGATGGCCCGCCCTATGCAAATGGTGAGTTGCACCTAGGTCACGCGATCAATAAGTCGCTCAAAGACTTCGTCGTGAAGGCCAAGTCCCTGAATGGTTTTGATGCGCCCTATATACCCGGCTGGGATTGTCATGGGTTGCCCATTGAGCACAACGTAGAAAAGAAGAAAGGCAAAGCCGGTCAAAAAATATCGCATGCCGAATTTCGTAAAGCGTGTAGAGACTATGCAACTAAGCAGGTAGATATTCAGCGGAAAGGCTTTATTCGTCTGGGTGTACTAGGCGACTGGGAAAATCCCTATCTGACGATGGACTTCGAGACAGAGGCTGACATCGTGAGGTCGCTGGGTAAAATTGTAGAGAAGGGTCACCTCGTTAAGGGCTATAAGCCTGTGTACTGGAGTGTTGTCGGAGCCTCTGCGCTTGCTGAAGCTGAGGTTGAATATCAGGACAAAGATTCCTTCGCGATAGATGTGCGTTTCGTGCCGCAAGAAAGAGATTCATTTTTGGCCGCCTTCTCAGCTACTAGCTTGCGCATTGGCGCTGACGAACCTATCTCAGTTGTTATATGGACGACAACGCCTTGGACGCTGCCATCGAATCAAGCAGTCTGTCTGCATGCCGAATTAGACTATGCGCTGGTTCGCTGTGAACTGGATGAAGGTGCTGAGTTACTCGTTGTAGCCAAGGATATGCTCGAAAAAATCATGGTTCGCTATGAATGCGAGTCGTTCGAGGTAGTGGCTCAGGCGACAGGCGCAGAGTTAGAAAACCAAATTCTTAAACACCCTTTCGTCGAGAGAGAAGTGCCGCTGATTCTAGGTGAGCACGTAACCATCGAGGCCGGTACTGGGGCGGTGCACACAGCACCTGACCATGGTGTCGACGATTTTAATGTCGGTGCACTCTATAATATAGGCACATTGAATCTCGTCGACGAGAACGGTGTTTTCACCCAGGCGGCCGGCGAATTCGCTGGCGCTCACGTCTATAAGGTGGATGAGGATATCATTGCTAAGCTGCGTGATGTGAAGGCGCTGGTCGCATTGGATAAGATCAATCACAGCTATGCACATTGCTGGCGCACGAAGACCCCTCTAATTTATCGTGCTACGCCGCAGTGGTTTATTAGCATGAGCGAGCAAGACCTGCTCGGTAAGTCATTGGCCGCAGTTGAAAATGTTAAGTGGATTCCCGATTGGGGTAAGGCGCGTATTGAGCTCATGCTGAAGGGCAGTCCCGATTGGTGTATCTCGCGGCAACGTACTTGGGGTGTGCCAATTACACTGTTCGTCAACAAGGAAACACAGGCTTTGCATCCTCAGACTGCTGAATTGATCGAGCAGGTAGCGCAGCGCATCGAGAAAGCGGGTATCGAGGCATGGTTCGAGTTGGAGCCTAAGGAATTACTCGGTGACGATGCGGCAAATTACGAGAAGGTAACCGACACCCTAGACGTATGGTTCGATTCTGGCGTGAGTCATTATTCAGTCATGGCGAAAAGAGAAGAATTAACCTATCCAGCTGACCTTTACCTGGAAGGTTCAGACCAACACCGTGGGTGGTTTCAGTCCTCCTTGAAAACGGCCGTGGCAATGAACGATACGGCTCCTTATAAGGAAGTGTTAACCCACGGGTTTTTCGTGGATGCAGACGGTAAGAAGATGTCGAAGTCATTGGGCAACACCGTCGCACCAGATTTGATCTTTAAACAGTATGGCGCCGATATTCTGCGCCTGTGGGTAGCCGCGACGGATTATCGCGGTGAGATGACTGTATCGGATGAGATATTTAAAAGAGTTGCAGATTCCTATCGCAGAATTCGAAACACCTCGCGATTCATGCTTTCTAATCTCAATGGCTTCGATCCGGAGAAAGACCAGGTAAAGGCTGAAGAGATGATCGCCGTTGACTATTGGATAACTCGGCAGTGTCAGCTACTGCAGAAAGAGATTATCGAACACTATGACAATTATAACTTTCTGAATATTTATCAGAGGATTCATAGCTTTTGCGTGGTCGAGCTCGGTGGTTTCTATCTTGACGTAATCAAAGACAGGCAGTACACAACTCAGGCAGATAGCTTGGCTAGGCGCTCAACGCAGACGGCCCTATTTCACATTCTTGAGATGTTCAGTCGCCTGATTGCACCGATACTCAGTTTTACAGCAGATGAGATATGGAAGAATATTCCGGGCAGCCGAGAGGAGTCGGTGTTTCTATCCAACTTCGCTGATGGGATTTCCGACTACCCAGAATTGAGTACTTTTCCTGATGCTTTCTGGCAGCAATTACTCGCTGTAAAGACCGTAGTGAATAAAGAGCTTGAAGCGAAGCGAGCAGCAAAGGAAGTAGGCGCCAGTCTAAGTGCCGAAGTCGATGTCTATTGTGACGATGCACTCGCTAAATCACTAGCGAGCCTCGAATCAGAGCTGAAGTTTGCTTTGATCGTGAGTAGGGTTGCGGTCCATCCGTTGTCCGAGGCGCCAGCCGATGCTAGTTCTACCGATCTCGACACTGTAAAATTAGCAGTGTCTGCATCAGCGCATGAAAAGTGTGAGCGCTGCTGGCATCATACCGAGGACATAGGCCAAAGCGGCGATCACCCAACGCTATGCCAACGCTGTGTCGTCAATGTTGATGGAGAAGGCGAGCCGCGCGATTTTGTTTAGGATTCTACTTCGGATCAAGCAATGACCCTAGAAACAACACAGAGCATAGCGGTTGGCTCACTCGTCAGCCTACACTTTTCTCTCGCACTCACTACTGGCGAGTTAATCGATAGCAATTTCGAGCAGCCGGCCGCCAGTTTCCGCTTAGGTGACGGTAGTATGTTGCCGGGTTTTGAGCAGGAATTACTTGGCCTAGGCAAAGGCGACGAAATTGAGAAAGCATTAGCCGCGGAACAGGCTTTTGGGGAAGTAAACCCCGCAAACAAGCACAGATTCCCCATTGCCAAGTTCTGGAATTTGCTGGAAGATGACTTGATACCTACCGAGGTAGGTGCTGTTGTTTCATTTAAGGATGCCGGTGGATTTGATCTTCCCGGTGTCATCGCAGAGCTAACAGAATTCATGGTGGTGGTTGATTTTAATCATCCGCTGGCTGGCAAGGAAATAGTTTTCAAGGCACGGATCATTTCGGTAATTGACGCCGACGTGGAAGCCGTAGAAATAAAAGTATAGCCATCCTCAAGCTACTCATATCGAGGCGGTAGTGAATATTCAAGTTGTAAACGACACATCGACTGCAACATCCATACGCCTGGCTAACCCCAGAGGCTTCTGTGCGGGTGTGGACCGGGCGATAGATATTGTGAATCGGGCCTTGGATATTTTCGGTGCACCAATCTATGTTCGTCACGAAGTTGTTCACAACAAATTTGTTGTGGATACTCTGCGCAAGCGCGGGGCAATTTTCGTAGACGAGCTCGCAAACATTCCGGTTAAAGATGAGCATGGTAGGTCGTCAATCGTGATCTTTAGCGCCCACGGTGTGTCGTTGGCGGTGAAAGATGAGGCGCGTAAAAAAGGTTATAAGATATTCGATGCAACCTGCCCGCTAGTGACTAAGGTGCACCTTGAAGTGGCGAAGTTTAGTTCCGAAGGAGGCGAGTGCGTATTAATTGGTCATCAATTCCATCCGGAAGTTGAAGGCACAATGGGCCAATACGATAAATCCGCTGGCGGTCAGATCTACTTGGTAGAGTCCGCGGATGATGCGAAGAAGCTCGAGGTGAATAATCCCGAAAATTTGAGTTATGTAACTCAAACTACCTTGTCTATGGACGACACTTCCAAAGTCATCGATGCGCTGCGGGAGAGATTCCCATCGATCAAAGGGCCGCGTAAGAAAGATATTTGCTATGCGACACAGAATAGACAGGACGCTGTTAAGCAACTAGCGCTAGAGTGTGAGCTATTACTCGTGGTAGGTTCGCCGAACAGCTCGAACTCAAATCGGCTGAAGGAATTGGCCGAAAGACTGGGTTGTGAATCTTATCTTATCGATAGTGTCGAGGACATTGACCCGCAATGGTTCGATGGCAAGTCGAAGTTTGGTATTACCGCTGGAGCTTCGGCGCCGGAGGTTCTGGTGCAGCAGGTAGTAGAGCGACTCCGTGAGATCTGCAATCAAGAGCCAGAAGAGTTAGAAGGGGTTGAGGAGAACATCGTCTTCAGTATGCCTCGCGAGCTGCGCGACTAAAACCGTATTCTCCGCATTCACCCAACCTCACATATTAATTAGCTCTTCAAGTTTTTCCTGCAGCGCCGTCAATGCATTCGACATCTGCTCTGCTTTTCCACGCTCCTTTGCAACTACCGCTTCCGGAGCTTTATCCATAAACTTCTTATTGTTCAGTTTCGAAGATACAGCCTTCATGCCTGATTCTAGCTTAGCTATCTCTTTCTCCAAGCGAGCACGTTCCGCTTCGACATCGATAAGGCCTGCCATCGGTACCAGGATTTCGACATCGCCATGGAGTTGAGTCGCCGCAGCCGGCACTTCCTCGTCAGGTTTGAGCCATTGAATGCTTTCTAGCTTTGCTAGTTTCTCAAGATACGGGCGGTATTCTTCGAGCCTAGACTGATCGCTCGCGGTTCCCTTGTTGAGAAAAACTGGAATGGCCTTGGCGGGAGAGATATCCATCTCACCGCGGATGTTTCGAATAGCAACAATGATGCCTTTAATCCACTCTATGCCCTGTTCAGCATTCAGATCGACGTTTGTCTCATCAGGTTGCGGATAGGGCTGCAGCATGATGCTCTCGCCGTCAATGTTCAGCAAAGGAGCAATACGCTGCCAAATCTCTTCTGTGATATAGGGCATGAAGGGATGCAATAATCTAAGACTCTTTTCCATGATGTTCAGCAACATCCAACGTGTTGCCTGAGCCTCGTTCGGATTATTTTCTTCGTCCCATAATACTGGTTTAGAAAGTTCGACATACCAATCGCAATACTCATTCCAGATAAATTCCTGCAGAGACTGGGCTGCTAGATCGAATCGGTAGCTTTCCATGTATTCTTCGATGTTAGATGCTGTCTGTTCGAAGCGGCTGCTGATCCATTTGTCGGCAATGGAAAGATGCGCAGGCGATACGCTAGAACCATCCACAACTGCTTTGTCCTCACAGTTCATGAGTACGTAGCGTGCAGCATTCCAAATCTTGTTGCAGAAATTTCGATAGCCTTCAGTTCGGCCCAAGTCGAATTTAATATCTCGACCCGTTGAAGCTAGAGAATAAAAAGTGAAACGCAGGGCATCGGTTCCGTAGCCGGCGATACCTTCGGGAAATGCATCGCGGGTAAGCTTTTCGATCTTAGCTTTGAGCTGCGGCTGCATCATATCTGCCGTTCGCTTTTCCACTAGCTCCTCAAGTTCAATGCCATCAATGAGGTCGATTGGGTCGAGTATGTTCCCTTTGGACTTGGACATCTTCTGCCCCTGCTCATCTTTGACCAGTCCAGTGATGTACACTTTCTTGAATGGGATCTCGCCGGTGAATTTTAGGGTCATCATGATCATGCGTGCGACCCAGAAAAATATGATGTCGAAGCCGGTCACTAGAACGTCAGTAGGATGGAAGCGATCGAAGAACTTGCGCTCATCCGGCCAGCCCAAGGTAGAGAAGGTCCATAAGGCGGAGGAAAACCAAGTGTCTAAGACATCTTCATCTTGGCGAAGTGAAATATCAGCACCCAAGTCGTGCTTCTGCCTAATATCAGCCTCAGTCTTTCCAACATAGACTTTTCCATCTTCGTCATACCAGGCTGGGATGCGATGTCCCCACCAAAGCTGTCGACTGATGCACCAGTCCTGAATGTTTCGCATCCAGGCAAAGTAGGTATTCTCCCAATTCTTGGGCACAAATTCTATGTCACCATCCTCGACTGCCTTTATTGCTGGGTCGGCTAATGACTGAACTGCGACATACCATTGGTGAGTCAGATAAGGTTCGATGATTACGCCGCTGCGATCGCCTCTGGGTACTTTCAATTTATGTGGTTCGATCTTATCGACTAGCCCCAGTGCTTCCATGTCCTCGACAATCTTCTTGCGCGCCTCAAATCGATCTAGACCTTGATACACGGCCGGTGCGTTCTCATTTATGCAGGCGTTGTCAGTGAGGATATTGATGACTTCTAAGTTATTGCGTTTGCCCACTTCGTAGTCATTGAAATCATGTGCTGGCGTGATTTTTACGCAGCCTGTTCCAAATTCGGGGTCGGCATAGTCATCGGCAATTATCGGTATCTGTCTGTCGCAAAGTGGCAGTTCAACAAATTTTCCGACTAGATTTTTATAGCGCTCATCATCTGCGTTTACTGCTATAGCGCTATCGCCCAATAAAGTTTCTGGTCTAGTTGTTGCAATAATCACATGACGGCTTGAATCGTCCGCTAGTGGATAGCGGAAATGCCACAGTGAACCATCTTCTTCCTCGGAGATAACTT
The DNA here is from genome assembly GCA_913058275.1 of uncultured Gammaproteobacteria bacterium. Taxonomy (GTDB): domain Bacteria; phylum Pseudomonadota; class Gammaproteobacteria; order Pseudomonadales; family Pseudohongiellaceae; genus UBA9145. The sequence continues at coordinate 11,253 of CAJXQP010000031.1, forward strand.
CTAGATCGGAAACGGCAGTAAGTAGTTGCGGGTCCCAGTTAACGAGGCGATTGCCGCGATATATCAAACCCTCTTCATAGAGTTCGATGAAAACTTTTTCGACTACGGATGAGAGTTGTTCGTCCATGGTAAAGCGTTCGCGAGTCCAGTCTAGCGAGGATCCAAGGCGGCGAATCTGCTCGGTGATTATGCCGCCAGACTCTTCTTTCCAGTCCCATACTTTCTTAACGAATTGTTCGCGGCCAATTTCCTGACGCGAGGAGCCAGCTGCATTTAACTTTCGCTCCACAACCATTTGCGTTGCGATACCAGCGTGATCGGTACCGACCTGCCAAAGCGCCGAGCGGCCGAGCATGCGGTGATAGCGGATGAGTGCATCCATAATCGCATTCTGGAAACCATGACCCATGTGGAGTCGGCCAGTAACGTTAGGAGGTGGGATGACAATGCAATAGGGGTCGCCATCGTCTTGAGGTGCGAAATAGCCACGCTCTTCCCAGGTCTTATACCACTGATTTTCCAGCTGTTTTGGTTGGTAGGTCTTGTCCATACTGATGAGTGTTTGCCCTGCTTAAAAAAGGCATAATTATACATGATCACACAGGGCTTTGCCGGATTAAGCGGTTGACCAGCTGTCGAGAATTCAGAGTTTGAAGGTTTCGATCTGGTAATCCTTTCCCTTATAGTCGCGATACCTATCCCGACCTTGCTCTAGACTCTCGGGGTTAGCACTGATGACTTCATTAATGCGAGTGAACTGGTCTCCCGCCTGGCTTGCTTGCTTGCCAAGATTAATCAATACATCGGCATGTTTGGTTCCCGTCAGGCTTGTGCCTAGAGACACGAGGTCTAGGCTGTCGCTGCTGCCATCTAGTGTTCTATGGGGGATGAAGCTGCTGGGTGCATACTGCCAGAGCAGATCGTCTAGCAATTTCGACTGCTGGTCAGATTCTGTCTGAATATGAATGCGATGACCGAGTGAGTAGGCTTTTTCCGTCAGCCTACACACAAACAGCAGTCGAGAATGTGCCTCGCTGCTTGGGAGTGTGTAGAAATTAACTTGAGTCACGGCTTTTAGGTTCTGCTGTAGTTTGTTTAGGCTTTTTGCTGGCTTAAATATTCAACCAATAATGCGACAGGGCGTCCGGTAGCGCCCTTGTGTGCACCTGAGTGCCAAGCACTACCGGCAATATCGAGATGCGCCCATTTAAATTTCTCTGCGAATCTAGAAAGGAAGCAAGCGGCAGTGATGGTTCCCGCTCGAGGGCCGCCAATGTTGGCGATATCTGCAAAATTGCTGTTCAGCAGGGGTTGGTATTCCTCCCACAGCGGCAGTGGCCAGACGCGGTCGAGGCTGCTCTTACCGCAGTCGATTAACTCTTCAGTCAATTTATCATCGTTACTGAGTAGGGCGCTTACATGGAATCCAAATGTCGCAACCGCGGCTCCAGTTAGCGTCGCAATATCGATAACACTACGCGGCTTGTAGCGTTCTGCGTAGGTGAGTACATCGCACAATACGAGGCGGCCTTCGGCATCAGTATTGAGCACTTCGATAGTCTTGCCGGCCATGCTGGTTACGATATCACCGGGTTTGGTTGCAGTGCTGCTAGGCATGTTCTCAACAGCGCCAACTAGGCCGACTATATTTATAGGCAACTTCAGTTGAGCAACAGTTGCCATGACTCCAATAACACTCGCCGCTCCACACATATCGAATTTCATCTCATCCATCCCGCCACCGCCTTTCAGACTGATGCCGCCGGTGTCGAAGGTTACTCCCTTGCCAACCAGTACATGGGGTTTGCTATCCGCCTTGGCTCCCTTGTATTCCATCACAATCAGCTTTGCTTCTTCAGCGGAGCCGGCGGAGACTGAAAGCAGTGAGCCCATTTTCAGTCGGGACATCTGCTTCTCGCCGAGGATCTTTACCTTCATTGAGCTGTACTTATTGCCCAAGGCAACTGCCTCATCAGCTAGATAGCTTGGCGTGCAGACATTGCCGGGCAGATTGCCGAGGTGGCGTGCACGATTGATGCCGGCGCCAATTGCGCTGCCAGATTTGAGCGCTTCCTCCAGTGACTTCTTGCGCGCCCCCTTGCTGGGCGAGACGCTGATTAGATTCGCACTAACTGCCTTGCTCTTCTTGCTCTTGGTTGCGTTGTATCTATAGCTAGCTGTTTCGGCTTCCTGGGCGAGTCGCTGGCAGACCCATGCAGAGGTTTCGTCTTTTACAGCTAGGCTGGCTATAGCAAAGTGGACACTGGCAGCGTTCGATGCAAACACAGCCTTGAGTCCAGCGGTGATCATTTTAGCGGCATTTTTAGCATCTAATTTCTTGCTATCTCCGCCTCCAATTAGCAGCAGGCGCTTGCTCTTTAAGCCAATAGGGTTGTACACGAGTTGTGTCTGACCCAGCGTGCCGGTGAAGTCTTCGCAGTGGACGATCTTGCTAATGCCTTTATTGCTCACTTTATCGGCAAGCTGTGCTTCCTCGCTTAAGCCCCCCTTGTTCCAGACGACGACAGCGATGCAATCGGAATTAATCTTATCTGTGGCACCGGCCTTGATTGAATACTTCATGTTTTGATGAGCCCCTACTAAGGCCGAAAACCGGCCTGAATTCTATTGAGAGATAATCCTAATGATATTCAGACACTTAAGCAACAACGATGGCTCTGAAGGAAAGAGGGCGATATTTAGAGGTAAAAAGTTCACTTTTTTAGGGTAAATTGACTAAAATCTTGAACCAATTCGCTCTATGCCTGTCTTACTAGTGTTCGTGCAATAACGTTTAAAGGAATAACTATGCCAAGAGTAAAGGTCACCCCGCCTGATCAATTTTTGTTCAGCATGGAACGTCGTATTGGCATCAGTGATGTGAATTACGCTAAACACCTCGATAGCATAGCGATGGTGAAAATCCTGCACGAGGCTAGATTACAGTTTCTGGCGAGTCTTGGCTTTACCGAAGGTAATATCTTTGGTTTGGGTATGGTGGTCACCGACCTCGCAGTTGAATATCGCTCCGAATCGTTCGCCAATGACATGCTTGTCATTGATGTGGGCGTTAGCGGATTTAATCGCTATGGATTTGATATTGGCCTACAGGTCACTAATAGTGCGCTTGAGACGGTGGTCTGTAACGGCAAGATGGGTGTTGTCTTCTTTGACTTCGATAAGCATCAAATCATAGACGTGCCACCCGCATTTAAGGCACTACTCGGGCGTCAGGAATCTCAGGTCGCTTGATTCGCTACTCCGAGTTTTTCAGCCTAACGTTACACCCTTATTTCGAGTAAACTGTGGGCTCTTCCAAGTAACGGACGTGCCCCAGTTTGATCATATTCCGCTACCTCAGTAAGCAAATTCTGCAAATAATGGCGGCAGTCACACTAATCCTTCTAGTCGTGGCGCTAACCAGCCGTTTCATCCAATATCTATCTCAGGCAGTAGCTGGAGAGCTAGCATCTGACGTTCTGTTCTTGCTCATGTTCTATAGATTGCCCGATTTTCTCTTGGTTATTCTTCCTCTCGCGCTCTTTCTCGGAATCCTATTAGCCTATGGCAGGATGTACGCAGACAATGAGATGGTAATTCTGATCAGTAGCGGGTTTAGTCAGAGAAAGCTTCTGCTTGCTACGCTGGGGACCTCGTCGATCGTGATGGTAATTGTGGCAGTGCTCAGTCTTCAGCTGGCGCCTTGGGGAGTGCGTAACACAGAACAATTGAAGCAGAACCAGGATCAGCTTACGGAGCTGGATCTAATAGTCGCAGGGCAATTTCAAAGCTTCGGAGATGGGAATCGCGTGACCTATGCTGAGGGTATCGATTCCTCTTCGGTCGGTGAGCGGAAGCTACAGAATGTCTTTGTCGCCGTTAGTGGCGCCGAAGATGAGGCAGGGCAAAGCAGTCCTCGAATTATAGTCGCCGAGTCGGCGCGGCCTGAGATTGACCTCGACACTGGCGCGCGCTTCATGCGCCTCGAGAATGTATTACAATATGATGGGGCACCCGGCGCCTTAGATTTCAGTATAGGTCAGTTCGATGTGCAATCTATCCTTTTGCCCGATTCGACCAGTATCGAACCACTATTGGAAGAAGAGTCGCTCACCACGATGCAACTCATTGGTTCAGATCTGCCCGAGCACCAAGCAGAATTGCAGTGGCGAATTTCGACACTGCTACTCATTCCTATAATTACTCTTATTGCGGTTCCTCTCAGTAAGGTTGATCCGCGACAGGGTCGCTACAGCAAGTTGGTGCCAGCAGCTTGTCTATATGCTGCCTATTTCGTGTTGCTGCAATTTTCTAGGGATATGATCGCCGCAGAGAACCTGTCGGCTTTAGTTGGCATGTGGTGGGTGCATGCTCTGTTCATCGGCATAGCAGTATTGTGTTACCGATTCCCAAGCTTCAGCAGATCGTTCGCACTAGGTGGTTCTAGTTGAACGGGCTATCTCATAAATCAAGGAAAGGCTAGCCTCGCACCATGGTCAAGATTGATAACCATATTCGTAACACCGTACTGCTCGCTATGCTGGTTGTCGTTTCGCTTATCATCTCGGTTGATCTAGTATTCGGTTTAGCCGAAGAGATCTCTGATACCGATGAAAATTACTCGCTGATAAATGCTCTTAGTTTTATTGGCTTGACGCTTCCGACAAGCATCTATGAGTTGTTGCCTTTTATCGCGCTAGGTGGAGCTCTAATCGGGCTTGGAATATTGGCATCCAACAATGAGTTGATAGTGCTGCAGGCCGCCGGGGTAAGCGTATGGCGAATTGTCTGGTCTGTACTGAAGCCTACTATGTTAATTATGCTGCTGAGTCTATTGCTGGGA
>CAJXQP010000032.1 GCA_913058275.1 uncultured Gammaproteobacteria bacterium
GACAGATTATGAGGAGATCATGCATAGGTTTTTTAACTCAGATACTGTTGCTTGAAAATGGCTTAATTTAGCCTACGAACTTGCCCGCGAAATAGACAGTTAGTGTAACATGAGGAACTGTTTTTCCCATGATTCAATCCTGTAATGCAACGCGATTCTTGCAAGGTTTAGGAGATTGAAAGACCAGGGAATACTCCGCTTTTATAGAAGAGATTATCGGCATGAACAACTGCATTCTCGCGATCGACCAGGGCACTACCAGCAGCCGCGCCCTGATATTCGACTCTCAGGGCAATAAACTCTCCGTGGGGCAACAGGAATTCACGCAGCACTTCCCTGACAACGGCTGGGTAGAGCACGACGCAATGGAAATTTGGCATAGCACTGTCGCTAGTTGCCAAAACGCACTTGAATCAGCCTCAATTACAGCCGAACAGATTCGTTGCATAGGAATAACCAATCAACGCGAGACTACCATCTTGTGGGACAGAGAGACCGGGCTGCCGATCTACAATGCAATCGTTTGGCAGGACCGCCGAACCGCGGACTACTGCGAAGAACTAAAAACTCAAGATTTAGAAGAAACGATTCAGCAGAAAACGGGCCTGCTCATTGACGCTTACTTTTCTGCGAGTAAGATTCGCTGGATACTGGAGAATGTTGCAGGTGCTAGGGAACGAGCTGAAAATGGCGAGCTCGCTTTTGGTACAGTCGATTGTTTTTTGCTTTGGCACCTAAGTAAGGGCCGTAGCCACCGCACCGATGCTACGAACGCATCAAGAACACAGCTATTTAATATTCATACTCAGCAGTGGGACGATGAGCTACTCAAAGTTTTTGATATACCCGCCTCACTCTTACCATCTGTTGAGGATTGTGCCGCTGAGTATGGCGAGTGTGATGCCGAGTTCTTCGGAAGCGCCATACCCGTTACGGGAATGATTGGCGACCAGCAGGCCGCTGCATTTGGACAATGTTGCTTCTCTCCCGGCATGGCCAAGAGCACCTACGGCACTGGCTGCTTTCTCTTATTAAATACTGGTAATCAGGTGGTCAAATCTACAAACCGCCTTCTTAGCACCGTTGCTTTTCGCCTCAATGGCGAAACCAGCTACGCGCTTGAGGGCAGCATCTTCATGGCAGGAGCCACTATGCAGTGGATTAGAGACGGCTTAAAGCTCATCGAACAGGCGAGCGAGTCTGAGGCGTTGGCGAAGCAAACCAGCGAAGACTTAAGCGTCTATCTGGTACCGGCTTTCACCGGCCTAGGAGCGCCCTACTGGGACCCAGAAGCGCGAGGGGCATTGTATGGTCTCACTCGCGATAGCGGTGTGAAAGAAGTGGTCACTGCCGCCCTGCTCTCAGTCTGCTATCAGAGCAAAGACCTAGTAGTCGCGATCCAAGCAGATGGTGGCACCGTTGCTGGCCTTCGTGTCGATGGGGGAATGGCGAATAATGACTATGTGATGCAGAAACTGTCCGACCTACTAGATCTAGAAGTACTCAGACCTGAACTCACAGAAACTACCGCCCTAGGTGCAGCCTATGTCGCCGGTCTGCAGGCTGGCATTTTTGAGTCACTAGATGAAATCAGCGCGAAGTGGCAACTAGACCAGCGCTTCGAAGCGGGCAAAGATAATGCCTGGCGAGCGAAACAATATGACGGCTGGTTAGATGCCGTCTCGAGAACGCGAACTAACTTTACTGACAGGGAAAATTAAGAATGGAGCTTCACCTTATTCGGCACGGAGAGACCAACTGGAACAAAGAACGACGGGTTCAGGGCCAGAGTGAATCGCATCTAACAGATTTGGGCATCCAACAGGCGCAGGAACTTGGGCAGCGAATAGCACACCTAGAGTTTGATGAAATTTATTGCAGCAGCAGTTTACGCACGCGCCAGACTGCGGAGCATGCATTCCCTGAGTCAACAATCGAGATTGCTTATCTCGATGAGCTACGCGAAATATTTCTCGGACCCTGGGAAGGCAACCTCTATGAAGATCTTGCTCAGAGTGAACCAGAATCTCATCGCCATTTCTGGGAGCAGCCTCACCTGTTTAGGGTAAGTGGTGCCGAGAACTTTTTTGAATTACAGCAGCGGGCCATCGATGCTGTCGCGGAGATTGAGACCACACACCGAGCGGATTTTACGAGTGGTAAGAAAATCGCGATAGTGAGTCATGGGGCGTTGATAAAATCTTACCTTTGTCACGTCGAAGGTCGTAGTATGGACCAACTCTGGGCACCTCCTAGAATGCACAATTGCGCCCACAGCATCGTTACTTTCAGCTCCAGCGATGGAGCAAGCAACACTACTATTTTGCAGTACGCCGACCAACCATTTATCAAGGAATAATTATGACTACCGAAATTGCCGACCAAGCAAAACAGCGACTATGGCTAAAGATCGGTGGGCTCACCAGCCTACTATTAGGGCTTGGTTTAGGAGTGCTCACGCTCGCCTCGGCCGCTGGCATCTGGCTTGGCTTTTGGGACTTCAGGCGCGGATTTTCCCTTCTCGGCACAGCCAATCAATACGGGCAATGGCTTGCCTGGGCCTGTCTTCTATTAGCCGCTGCCACGCTCATAGCAAGCCAATTGCTCAAAGTTAAGAATGCCGGAAAATTCGTAAGCCTCGCAGCTGTTGGTGCATTGGTTGCTTGGGTTGCCTATCTTATTCCAGAAAGCTTCCGTCCCGGAGAAGGCGTGAACTACCCGCCGATTCACGACATTTCCACTAACCGAATCAATCCTCCAGAATTTGTAGCGATAGCACCACTGCGCGCCGATGCGCCCAACACATTAGTCTATGGCGCTTCCAACAACATGACACCGGAGCAATTGATAGAACAGACGGATGAAGCCTACCCAAATCTAGTTACACAACTCTATAGCGAATCCGTGAACGAAGTTTTCGAGAAGGCGCTGGCTGCAGTAGATGATTTAGGCTGGGAGCTTGTTGCACAAGACGCTTCTGCTGGCAGAATAGAAGCTACAGACACAACTTTCTGGTTCCGCTTTAAGGACGATGTTGTAATCAAGATCGATCAGCAAGGATCGGAAACAGCAGTTGATGTCAGATCTGTTTCCCGTGTGGGCACCGGCGACGTTGGCGCAAATGCTATACGTATGCGTAAACTGTTTGCCTTGCTTGAGAATTAAAACTATTTCTACAATAACTGATACTCAAAGAAAATAGCGCGCCTATGCCTCTAGAAAACAAGCAAACTAATATGCTCTGGTTCGTTGCCATCGTTCTGACCGTGCTGGCCCTGTCACAGATCATTGGCTACTGGGTAAACAACGCGATACCGCAGAACACGTCGGTAGAGTGGAGCAGCCTGATCCACTTCTCTCATATTCGCAATCATGGCGGCGTATTTGGCATGTTGCAGGGAATGGGCGGGGGATTTGCCGCGATTAGCATCGCGCTGCTAATCGGCGTAACCGCCTATCTCTGGTTCAGTCCCGCAATCAAGCGTTATGAGTATATCTGCTTCGGTTTCATAGTCGGTGGCGGGGCCAGCAATATACTTGATCGATTTGTGTATGGAAGCGTGATCGACTTTATTGACATCCAACACATTCCCTACTGGAACTACATATTCAATACAGCCGATGTCATGGTCCATGTCGGCATATGGCCTCTGCTATTCTTTAGCTTACTAGCCAACTCGAATGAAACCGACGCAGATAAACTACACTAGTCTCGGTATTACCAAACCCGAGATAAAAAAACCCGACTGGCGAAACCAATCGGGTTTTTAATTTGTGGCTAGTGCTAACTAACCGGCTGTTTTAGATTCTATAGCAAACCGTATACACATTATCTTCACTGTAAACAGGACCAGCTGCGTTTGTTGGGTTAGTGTTAGCCCCGCTCGCACCAGTAGTAGCATGCAGACGACCCGACATACCTAGACCATCGTCCAATTCATTGTCTGTGGAGATCGCTGCAGAACCTGGAACCTGGCTAAGACATACTTTCGTTCCACCCAAGCCATTTTGAATTTAAAGACTATTTAACCCATTGCCTATCTCCATTTTGATTGAGAAGAATGAGATTTTGTAATTCTTTCTGCTTAATCAGATAGCTTTTAGTTAATCAGCTTAGTTCTGCAAAAACTGATCAGTCTAGCTAAGCTTCCAGTGGTCAAGCCTACTCCGGTCAGCACAAGCGTACAGGCAAATAGCATAAAAAACGTGACTTCTTCCGCAAGAAAAAGATTAGCCCAAAACAGGCTGAACAAGGGAATCATGAATGTATTGGTGACAGCAAGGTTCGAGCCTATACGCGATATGAGTCTATAAAACAAAACAAAGGCGAAGCCTGTGCAAATTATCCCAAGAGAGAGAACACTCAACCAGATCGAACCTGCTGGCATGACTTCGGGCATCTGCCAAAGAGCAAGAGGTAGTAGAGTTAGCGAGGAAAATACCAAACTGCCTGTGGTAACTGCCACGCCACTCACACCGCGTAGATATTGAGCAATTAGGTTTACTGCGAGACCATAGAATAGCGAGCCCAGTAGTGCTGCCGTTATCGCCAGCAGATTTGAATTTGAGGCCAAGGGCCCAGAGCGATCAAGCATAAGTAGTATTACTCCAAAAAAACCGATGAACATACCTACTACGGCTTTCAATGGAAGTCGTTGCTGCCACAACGTGAACGCAAGAATGGCTGTGAAGAAAGGAACGGTGGCATTGATTATAGAAGCGAATCCTGCGCCAATGCTCAGGGTAGCATAAGCCAAGAGGCAGAATGGCACTGTCATATTGCAGATACTAAGGAGGAGAATAGGACGCCAGTTTGACAATATCTCATGCTGCTTTCCCAATGCAATGCAAACTGGTAACAGGACCAGCAATGCTGAAGCCACGCGCATTTCAATGAGAAAGAAAGGGCCAAACACAGGAGAGGCAATCCGCAGAAACAAAAAAGAGGCCCCCCAAATTGCGGAAAGCAGTATTAGCACGAGGAAGTCTTCTAGCCCGGGTTCACTGGCCTGCATAGTCGAAATTCCTATTCTGCGTAACCGCAGTGAGATTTGTGCGCGAGATTAACCGTCGTTCCGGACAGTCACCGGATTGACTAAGCCGTATAGACCGTGTTCGCCGCAGCTACTGCCTTGCTGACATCTGCCTGCATACCTTGCGTAGCGAGCACGTTACCAAGTGCGGAAATACAAAGCAGCACGTTGCTTTTGTTACTGGCGAAACCCATTAGACCGATGCGCCAAACTGACCCTGCCAGCGCGCCGAGGCCAGAGCCGATTTCAAGATTATAGTCATTCAATAATGCCGTGCGTACGCCGGCATCATCTATCGTAGCTGGGAATGAGACAGCGTTTAACTGCGGAAGACGGAACTCCTTGTCTACCACAAATTTGAGACCCAAAGATTCTAGGCCAGCAACTAAGGCAGCGTGATTTAGATCATGTCGGTCCCAAGCATTCTGCAGACCTTCTTCACGTAGAATCAACAAGGATTCGTGCAAAGCATAAAGAGAATTCACCGGTGCCGTATGGTGATAGGAGCGTTTCGCATCGCTTCCCCAATAGCCCATTACTAAGTTTAAATCGAGGAACCAGCTCTGGACCTTGGACTCTCGTTCGCGAATTGACCGAGCCGCTCGCTCAGAGAAAGATATCGGAGATAATCCAGGAACACAGGATAGACATTTCTGTGTGCCGGAATAGATCGCGTCTATACCCCATTCATCTACCTGCAATTCGATACCGCCTAGTGATGTAACGGCATCGACGATAGAGAGGCAATCGTACTTGGCAGCCAAACCGCAGAGCGCCTCTACATCAGAACGCGCTCCTGTTGATGTTTCGGCATGCACAAAGGCGATTGCCTTCGCATCTGGGTTGTCGGTCAAAGCTTGCTCAGCCTTGTCGATATCGATAGGGCTTCCCCAAGGATCCTCCACCATGATCGCTTCTGCACCACAACGCTCAACATTTTCTTTCATACGCCCGCCGAACACGCCATTCTGACAGATAATCACCTTATCTCCGCGCTCGATCAGGTTTACAAACACCGTTTCCATACCCGCAGAACCAGGGGCTGATACTGGCATCGTAAGTTCGTTTTCTGTCTTAAAGGCATATTGAAGAAGTTGCTTGATCTCATCCATCATGTGGATAAAGGCAGGATCAAGATGCCCAATTGTAGGCCGTGATAAGGCCTCGAGAATTCTTGGATTCACATCAGAAGGACCGGGGCCCATAAGAGTACGAACTGGCGGATGAAATGATCTCATTAAGAGCTAACCTCTAATGTGCCTTGGAAAAATCGGGACCCATAAAAAAGCCGAGTATAACCCGGCTTTTCTCAATACACTGGGAAACTAACTGCTTAATCCTCAGTAGCTTCCACCACTGAATCGTCAACTTCGGTATTGGGACGATCTACCAATTCGACATAAGCCATAGTCGCTTTGTCACCGGCGCGCTCGCCACATTTAAGAATGCGAATATACCCGCCAGGGCGATCCGTGTAGCGTGGACCTAGCTCAGTAAACAGTTTACCCACTGCAGCTTTGCTGCGAGTACGGCTGAATACTAAGCGACGGTTCGCTACACTATCTTTCTTGGCCAAAGTAATCAGAGGCTCAGCAACAGACCTCAGTTCCTTCGCCTTGATTAGTGTAGTTTTAATTATCTCATGCTCAACTAATGAGATAGCCATATTTCTGAACATGGCTTGTCGGTGCGAACTGTTTCTATTTAGCTGGCGACCGCTTTGTCTATGACGCATAACTCGTTACCTTATCTAAGGACTGAACTTATTCTAAGCTGCCCGATCGTCTGATTTAAGACTAGACGGAGGCCAATTTTCTAAACGAAGACCAAGTGATAGTCCACGCGTAGCCAGTACGTCTTTAATCTCTGTTAGAGACTTCTTACCTAGGTTTGGTGTCTTCAACAGCTCAACTTCTGTACGCTGAATAAGATCGCCAATGTAATAAATGTCTTCAGCCTTGAGGCAGTTCGCAGAGCGTACTGTCAACTCAAGATCATCGACCGGACGAAGAAGGATAGGATCGATCTCGTCTTCATGTACTACTGGCTCAGCTACGATTTCACTTTGCAGATCGACGAATACCGCTAATTGATGCTGCAAGATTGTAGCGGCGCGGCGAATAGCTTCTTCTGGGTCAATAGTGCCGTTAGTTTCAACATCGATAACTAACTTATCCAGATCAGTGCGTTGCTCAACACGGGCATTTTCTACCGCGTAAGACACACGAATAACTGGCGTATAGGAAGCATCAAGGACAAGCCTTCCAACGCTTCGAGTCTCATCGTCTTCAGAAGCACGGCTATCCGCTGGTGAGTAGCCTCTACCCTTACGAATAGTTAGGCGCATGTTCAGCGAACCATTAGCATTTAAGTTCGCGATAACATGATCTGGGTTCATGATCTCAACATCGTTATCAACAGCTATATCGCCTGCCGTTACGGTGCCTGATCCTTTCTTATTCAGAGTAAGAACCGCTTCTTCTTTGTCGTTCAATACAATGGCGAGGCCTTTGAGGTTAAGCAGTATTTCAATCACATCCTCGCGCACGCCTTCTATAGTGCTGTACTCATGTACAACGCCATCAATTTCGACTTCTTCAACTGCAGCACCAGGCATAGAAGAAAGTAAGATTCTTCGTAGTGCATTACCTAGTGTATGACCAAAACCACGCTCTAGCGGCTCCAATACAACTTTCGAGTGACAGGAATCGAACTCGTCGACTTGTATCACTTGCGGCGTTAGAAAATCTGATAAAGAAATTTGCATGAAATCCACCTTTTGTGTGATTGTCACTACTTAGAATATAGCTCGACGATTAGGTTCTCGTTGATCTCTGAAGGCAGATCTTCACGCTCAGGCTTGCGCGTGAACTGACCTTCTAGCTTGCTTTGATCTACTGTTATCCAATCGATCGGATTACGCTGCGAAGCTAATTCCAATGCTGATTTAATTCGTAGTTGTTCTTTCGCTTTCTGACGAATGGCAACAGAGTCACCTTCAGAAACGCGGTAAGAAGCAATATTTACCACCTCACCGTTAACTGTGATGGATTTGTGTGCAACAAGTTGACGTGATTCAGCTCGGGTCGAACCAAAACCCATGCGATAGACAACGTTGTCTAGACGGCATTCCAACAGCTGCAATAGATTCTCACCTGTAGCACCTTTTATTCGAGCCGCTTCCTTATAGTAGCCGCGGAATTGCTTCTCTAGCACGCCATAAGTTCTTCTGACTTTTTGCTTCTCACGAAGCTGAACACCGTAATCAGATAGGCGGCCACGACGTGCACCGTGCTGGCCAGGAATCGTATCGGCTTTGCACTTGCTCTCTAGTGGACGAACACCGCTCTTCAAGAACAAATCTGTTCCTTCACGACGGGACAATTTACATTTTGGGCCTAAATAACGGGCCATAGTCTATCTCCTGTGCTCTTTCACGTATCAGAAGAGCTTCTGCTTACTAATTGTTTAAACGCGACGTTTCTTAGGGGGCCGGCAGCCATTATGTGGAATAGGCGTGACGTCAGTAATATTTCCAACTCGAAGACCGCAATTATTCAGCGCTCTTACAGCGGACTCGCGACCAGGACCAGGACCGTTAACCTTCACGTCAAGAGTCTGTAATCCGTAAAGTTCAATTGCCGCTTTTCCTGCCTTCTCTGCAGCAACCTGAGCTGCGAAAGGCGTGCTCTTTCTGGAACCACGGAAACCGGAACCGCCGGCAGTCGCCCAGGCCAACGCATTACCCTGACGATCAGTAATAGTAATGATCGTGTTGTTAAAAGATGCATGGATATAAGCAAGGCCATCTATAACGGCATTGCGTGTTTTCTTCTTAGTCGACTTCTCTGCTGGCTTAGCCATAAATTATTCCATCTAACTCTTTGTGCGTTCTAAATACTTAACTGACTACGTTTACCAATTACTTACGAATTGGCTTACGTGGACCTTTTCTCGTTCTAGCATTTGTTTTCGTACGTTGACCACGAACTGGCAGGGAACGACGATGACGAATACCACGATTGCAACCTAAATCCATAAGACGCTTGATGTTCATAGATACCGAGCGTCTGAGGTCTCCCTCAGTAGTAAGGTTCGCCACTTCCGCGCGAATACTGTCCAATTGCTCAGGGCTGAGCTCACTGGTCTTCGTTGACGCCGTGATTCCAGTCTTGTCGCAAATAGCAGTTGCGGTAGTTGGGCCTATTCCAAACACATAACGCAAAGAAATAACGATGTGCTTGTTATCGGGTATGTTGACTCCGGCAATACGTGCCATAAAAGGTGCTCCGTTCTCTACTATTCTTAACTATAGAATTCAGTCGTGTCAGAATTAACCCTGACGTTGCTTGTGTCTTGGTTCTGACTTGCAAATTACTCGCACAGAACCATTACGCTTAATTACTTTACAGTTTCGGCAAATTTTCTTAACAGATGCTCTAACTTTCATATTCGTTCTCCGTTGTTCTTTATATAGCAACTCAGAGCATCAAGCCCAACAAGTGACTAAATACCACTACGTCCGTAGTTGCCTAACTTCGATTTCTTCATCAAAGAATCATACTGATGAGACATCAGGTGGGACTGTACCTGTGACCAGAAGTCCATAGTTACAACCACCGAAATCAATAACGCTGTGCCACCCAAGTTGAAAGGGACGTTGGCAAACATTTGCATAAAATTTGGTAACAAACATACAAGTGTGATGTACACGGCACCGAACATAGTCAGCCTCGTGATTACACCGTCGATGTACTTCGCAGTTTGCTCGCCAGGTCGAATGCCAGGGATAAATGCACTCGAGCGCTTTAAGTTCTCGGCTACATCGCGAGGATTAAATACTAGTGCTGTATAGAAGAAGCAGAAGAATATAATCATCGCGCTAAATATAATTATGTAAAGAGGCTGACCCGGGCCAATGAGGAATGCTAGTTCCTGCAACCATTCCGAACCCTCAGTCTGACCAAACCAGTTCGCGATACTGGCAGGGAATAATAAAATACTACTGGCGAAAATCGCTGGTATAACGCCCGCCATATTAATCTTAAGTGGTAGATGGCTAGCTTGAGCCTGATACATTTTTCTACCCTGTTGGCGTTTCGCATAGTTGACGGTAATGCGACGCTGCGCTCTTTCTATATAGACGATACAGGCAACAACACCAATCGCGATCAAACCTACGACCAGCAGTAACACACCATTGATCTGACCTTCGTATGCTTGCGTCAGCGATGTACCGATAGCAGCTGGAAAGCCTGCAACGATGCCGGCGAAGATCAACATCGAAATACCGTTGCCGATGCCTTTCTCTGTAATCTGCTCACCCAGCCACATAAGAAACATTGCGCCGGTTACCAGCGAAACGATCGCTGTGATATTAAATGCTAAGCCAGGTGCATAGGCCATTGGAGACAACAGACCAACAGTCATGCCTGTTCCCTGAACAGTCGCTAGCACCAATGCACCGTAACGCGTGTATTGGGATATCTTGCGACGACCAGACTCTCCTTCTTTCTTTAACTGATCTAGCTGCGGGCTTACCGCAGAAAGAAGCTGCATGATAATCGAGGCGGATATATAAGGCATGATACCTAGCGCCAGGATGCTCATTCTTTCCAGAGCACCACCACCGAACATATTGATCATATCCGTGAACGTGCCTTCCTGTGCTGAGAAGAAAGACGCCAACTGCAATGGATCAATTCCAGGAACAGGGATATGTGTGCCAATTCGGTATACGAAAATGGCAAACAGCAGGAACAACAGACGTGCTTTGAGCTCGCCTAGTCCCGCGCCTATGTTTTCTGGAGTTATGTTTGGTTTATTTGCCATTATCTATTTTACTAGTTCGCTATTCTTCTGCCGCAGGAGCGTCGTCTTTTTTAGCCTTAGCCGGCTTCTTCGCCTTAGCTGGTTTCTTCGCCGCTTCTGCTGGCTTCTCAGCTTTCTTCGCTAACTTCTTAACTTTTACCGGAGCTTCGATATCGATGACCTTGCCGCCGGCAGCTTCGATTGCTGCACGTGCACCTTTAGTTGCACCAATGCCTTCGAGAGTTACGGCCTTAGTTATATCACCAGACAACATAACCTTCGCTCTCTTGATTCCAGCAGTAATTAGGTTCGCCTTACGCAGGACTTCTATAGTAATAACGTCTGCATCTAACTTATTTAATTCTGATGTGCGAACCTCGGCTGAAACACGACCTATACGTGAGCTAAAGCCGTACTTAGGTAAACGCATTTGCAAAGGCATCTGACCGCCTTCGAAACCAGGTCGGACTGTGCCGCCAGTACGAGACTTTTGACCTTTGTGACCACTACCAGCAGTCTTGCCCGAGCCACTGCCGATACCGCGACCGACGCGTTTCTTGGCTTTATGACTGCCAGGAGCTGGGCTTAATGTATTTAATTCCATCACGATTTCCTTAGTCTACGGCGACCATGTAGCTAACTTTGTTAATCATTCCGCGTACCGATGGAGTATCTTCCACCTCGACGGATTGGTTCATGCGACGCAGGCCCAAGCCTCTCAAGCAAAGCTTGTGCTTTGGGAGTGTGCCGATCGGGCTACGTACTAATGTAACTTTGACTGTCTTTTTCTTCGCCATTTTTCTACCTGCTAATCCTTAACCCATCTAGTCTTTAACCGAGTATCTCTTCGACTGACTTACCGCGTTTTCCGGCAATGTCTTCAGGTGAACGCATGTCTCGCAGACCGTTAAAAGTAGCTCGCACTACGTTAACCGGGTTAGTTGAGCCATAACACTTGGCCAGTACATTCTGTACACCTGCCAATTCTAGAATCGCTCGCATTGCACCACCGGCGATTACGCCAGTACCTTCTGATGCTGGCTGCATGTATACCTTAGATGCACCGTGCTTTGCTTTAATTGGATACTGCAAAGTATGGCCATCCAGACTCACCGTAATCATATTACGACGGGCTGCTTCCATAGCCTTCTGAATCGCCAAAGGCACTTCACGAGCCTTACCGCGACCAAAACCGATGCGGCCATTGCCGTCACCAACTGCAGTAAGCGCTGTAAAACCAAAAATCCGTCCACCCTTAACCACTTTCGCTACGCGGTTAACCTGGATCAGCTTTTCCTGCATGCCTTCTTCGTTCTTATCAGGCTGGTCTCTATATGCCATAGTTGAAAACCCTTAAAATTCCAATCCGCCTTCACGAGCCGCTTCGGCGAGAGCCTTAATGCGGCCGTGATAGGCATAACCTGATCGATCAAAAGCAACTTTTCCAATGCCAGCTGCTTTAGCTCGTTCAGCGATTAATTTTCCGACTTTGCCAGCTGCATCGACATTGCCAGTCTTTCCACTACGTGCATCTTTCTCAACAGTAGATGCAGAAGCCAAAATTTGATCACCAGAAGCGGAGATTACTTGCGCATAGATATGTCTAGGCGAGCGGTATACGCACAATCTGTTTACGCGTAATTCGCTAATCTTTGCTCTGGCTCTTTTTGCCCGTCTAATACGAGCTACTTTTTTAACGTTCATATTTATGTGCCCTATTTCTTCTTCGCTTCTTTTCTAAATACACGCTCATCAGCGTAGCGAATTCCTTTGCCCTTATAAGGCTCAGGTGGACGAAAATCTCTGATTTCCGCAGCGACTTGACCTACTAATTGCTTGTCAGCACCTGAGATCACAATTTCTGTTTGTGAAGGTGTTTCCGCAGATACGCCTTCTGGAAGCTGATAGTTAATCGGGTGTGAATATCCAACAGTGATATTAATTTTCTTACCCTCAGCTTTGGCTCTATAACCAACGCCTTGTAGCTCCAATTTCTTTACAAATCCGATGCTAACACCCAGCATCATGTTGTTTATTAGCGAGCGAAAAGTACCAGCCATGGCATTTGCCTGACGCGAACCATCTTTCGCTGAGATACTAAGAATCGCACCATCGTGCGCTACAGCAACAGAATTATGTAGTTCCAAGCGCAGGTTTCCCTTACCGCCCTTTACCAAAATCTCGGTATCGCTAACGTTTGTTTCTACGCCTTTCGGTATCTCTACCGGGCTATTTGCTACTCTAGACATAATATTGCTCTATTGACGACCCTAACTCTCGCTCGCGAGACCAAGATCGAGTATCAAAACCAATTAGAAAACTGTGCAAAGTACCTCGCCGCCAATTCCAGCCGCGCGTGCTTGTGTTTCAGTCATCAGGCCTTTGTTTGTAGACATTATTGAAATGCCCAAACCAGCTCTAACCTTTGGTAAATCTTCTTTACCTTTATAGCTACGCAGACCGGGTCGGCTTGCTCGCTTGATTTCTTCAATTACTGGTCTGCCCTGAAAATACTTCAGTTCAATATCAAGAATGGGCTTACCACCATTCTCTTCAATCTTGTAACCAGTGATATAACCTTCGTCTTGTAATACTTTAGAGATCGCTACCTTCATCTTAGAAGAAGGCATACCAACCGTTGGCAATTTCGCCATCTGCGCGTTACGTACGCGAGTTAAAAGATCTGCTATGGGATCTGACATGCTCATAATTGTTCTCCGACTACCAGCTGGCTTTAGTTAAACCAGGGACATCGCCGCGCATGGCCGCTTCACGCAGCTTATGACGACACAATCCGAATTTACGGTACACGCCATGAGGACGGCCTGTAATCTGACATCTTCGTCGCTGACGAACTGGGCTCGCATCACGAGGCAGTTTCTGCAACTTAACCTGTGCTTCCCACTTGTCCTCATCACTAGCATTAGCATCATTAAGAACAGCTTTTATAGCAGCACGTTTGGCTGCAAATTTCTCAACTGTCTTAGTGCGTTTGTGCTCTCTAGCAATCATTGAAGTCTTAGCCATTATTAAGAATCCTTTTCTTCATCAGTTGCAGGCGTATCAACAGCTGCAGGTGTTTCTTCTACTGTATCGATGGCTGGCGCAACTGGCGCAGCTTCTGCTTTTTGATCTTCAGCAACCGGTGTTAAGCCTCTAAAAGGAAAACCCATTGCCTTTAATAATGCTCGTCCTTCGTCATTATTTTCTGCTGTAGTAGTAATGGCGATGTCCAGTCCACGCAAAGTATCGATCTTGTCGTAGTCGATCTCTGGGAAAATAATCTGCTCAGTAACGCCCATAGCATAGTTGCCACGACCGTCGAAAGACTTAGGGTTCAAACCACGGAAATCCCTGATACGAGGAATCGAAATACCAACTAGTCTTTCCAAGAAGTCATACATACGCTCGCCTCGAAGAGTAACCTTACAACCTACAGGCCAACCTTCACGAACCTTGAATGCAGCAACAGACTTTCGAGCCTTCGTAATCACTACTTTCTGTCCGCAAATTTGCGTTAAATCATTAGCCGCATTTTCAAGAACCTTCTTGTCTGTCAATGCCTCGCCAACACCCATATTTAGCACAACCTTAGTAATCTTAGGCACGCGCATAGGGTTGTCATAACCAAATTCTTTGGTTAGAACGGGTATTACTTCTTTCTTATAAAATTCTTTAAACTGGGCCATGCTTGGCAACCTACCGTTATTAATCTATGTCTTGACCGTTTGACTTAAAGACGCGCTTCTTATCGCCGTCTTCAAGCACCTGAATACCAACGCGGTCTGCCTTGTTAGTCTCAGAATTAAAAATAGCAACGTTCGAAATACTAAGCGCTGCCTCTTTCTCAACAATTCCACCTGCCTGGCCCGCGTTAGGGTTTGGCTTGGTGTGACGCTTAACCATATTCACACCATGAACGATTACTCGATCTGTACCAACGAGACGGGAAATAGTTCCGCGTTTACCCTTGTCTTTGCCAGTGATTACTATCACTTCATCATCACGTTTAAGTTTGCGCATTTCCTGCCCTGCCTCTCTAACTCTATTCTTTTGACGCTTAAAGTACTTCTGGCGCCAATGAAATAATTCGCATAAATTTTTCTGTTCGCAACTCTCTAGTAACCGGGCCAAATACACGAGTACCGATTGGAGCATTTTGTGCGTTCAACAAGATTGCCGCGTTGTCGTCGAAACGAATCTGTGAACCATCACCACGTCGAACACCTTTCTTGGTGCGTACGACCAACGCAGTCAATACCTGTCCTTTTTTTACCTTACCGCGCGGAATCGCTTCTTTGACGGTAACTTTTATCATGTCGCCAATGCGAGCGTAACGACGATGAGATCCGCCCAACACCTTAATACACATTACGCGTCTAGCGCCGCTGTTGTCCGCGACATCTAAGTAAGACTGCACTTGAATCATCGATTCACTCCAGTTGCATTCACTTGAAGAATGCAAACTCTTAATCTAAAGCTAATTTAAACTTGCGCTGCCCGCTCGTCTATTGACACCAAGGACCAAGACTTTGTCTTGGACAGAGGACGCACTTCTTTGATTCTGTCTCTTATACACATCTGACGCTGCCGACGAATAGAGAG
>CAJXQP010000033.1 GCA_913058275.1 uncultured Gammaproteobacteria bacterium
GTCTTGAACCGAAAAGACTACAACTTACACCTAGTAGAGACACCGAAAGTAGAGACGCTAATGATTCAGCGGATGCATCATATGCTGAGGACGCCGATGGAGATGTGTTTTCTGTAGCAGGAGTTGGGTTTAATACCCGTGTGCGTGGCGTGCAATATGACGTTGCAGACGATGTGAATACCGATGGCATACCTGATGTCGACTCAGAGTTATGGAACAATTCGGGCACGCCAAATTTTGGCAATGATTCTACTGCCACGACCTACAAGGTGAAGGTGACTTCTACTACGATTGCACCCTTGGGTGGTTACGGAGCCCTGACTAACAACGAATTCGCTACTTTCAGTGACGGTGCCCAGACTCATACGATGACCTTCGATGAGGTGGGAATTATCGACTTAGAAGCAAGCCTGCTACAAACAGCAGACGACATGGCTGCGAACTATCTACTCTCCGGAGTACAGTTGACCGGGCATGTTCGCGATGTGGGACGTTTTTATCCAGCCTCGTTTGAACTGTTTGGGGGATCGATACTAGCCAGAGCACGAGCAAGCATGGAAGCCATGTGTATCAATCCAACCAGCCCTTTTACTTATATGGGTGAAGAGTTTCAGATAAGTGCAATGCTTGAAGCGCAGAACGCTGCAGGCGTTAGAACTCGCAACTATGTCGACGATGGCGTCAGTGCCGATGACTATGCAAAACTAGACATCAGCGACCTGACCGTGGGGGGCAGCATCCTGGCCAATATCTTTATCTTCGAAGAACTCGTAGGAGTAGATACGAATTTATGGGAGCGTAGTTTTCCTGGCTCCATTGCGCCAGACGTGACTTGGCCAGATGGTGCGGCGGCTGAACCAGATCGTGGAATAGGTATGTTGAGCGGCAACTTAATCTTCAGCAGGCAGCTTAATGGGTCAGAGGATGGACCCTATACCGATCTGAGTATTGGCCTAAAAACTTCGGATGATGATGGGGCAGCATTGGAGTTAGGTATAGATATAGATGAAACGATGCCTATCGCCAACGATGTTGCGCTCATCAGCACCGAGAGTTTTCGCTACGGGAGACTGATGATCGACAATGCCTTTGGCCCGGAAACTGAGGACTTGGCGATACCGTTTAGAATTGAATATTGGAACGGGAGTTATTGGGCGACGAATACACTCGATAGCTGCACCATTCTAACTTACGACGCCCCAGAGGATGACACGGCATTGCGTTCAGTTTTCTATGTTGATGACTCTTGGGAAGGTGCTTTGGATGGCGACTCAGATGGTCAAGATGACGGCGAGACTGTTATCGAGAGTGCTGCAGTAATTGCCGACAGCATTATTACTACCAGTATGAGCGGCGGGCTAACGGGCGAGTCATCCGGTGGTGATGTGAATACCGATAATGTGGACGATGATAGATCGCTGATTACTTCCGCCCCAGGTGAAGGTTTCGAGGGCAGTGTATTAGTAGAGTTTAACTTGTTTGATCCGGATCTACCATATCCTCTGGACTTCCTGTCCTATGACTGGCGCTCAACCGTTGAGATCGATGTCCTGAGCGATGTCGAAGATGGGAGCTATGTCAACAACCCCCGCGGTCAGATTAACTTTGGTAGTTACAGAGGCCACGACAGGGTTATTAATTGGCAGGAAATTTACATAGGGCCTACGATTTAAAGCGGCACTGCTTTTCAGTGCTGCTTCTTAAATCGATGCACTTAGTCCGCGGGAATCTCCGGCTTCTCTTCATCGGAGCCTAGCTCCTTAATCTTTCTAGTTAAAGTATTCCTACCCCAGCCAAGCAAATTCGCAGCATCTCTCCTGCGTCCGGCCGTATGCTTCAGGGCTATGTCGATCATCGTGCGCTCGAACATGGGCGTAGCTTGATTGAGAATGCCTACGTTGCCGAGGCTGAGCTGTTGGTCCGCCCATTGATGCAATCCTTGTGTCCAGTCGCCGTTGTGACTGACGACAGTTTCCTGTGCAGCGAACTCCGGCGGTAGGTCAGTTAGATAGACTTCGCGACTGGATGCCATGACGGTAATCCAGCGGCAGAAGTTTTCTAACTGTCGCACATTGCCTGGCCAGCTGAGTCCGGTAAGGTATTTCTCTGTTTCTGGTCGCAGTGTTTTGGGCTCTACATCAAGTTCCTTCGCGGCAGAATGTAGAAAGAAGCTCGCGAGCTTCGGTATGTCCTCTTGACGATCGCTTAGGCGTGGTATGTGAATGCGAATAACATTCAGCCGGTGGAAGAGGTCTTCGCGAAACTCATGCAGTTCTACCAGCTTCTCTAAGTCTTGATGAGTGGCCGCTATGATTCTTACGTCTACTTTAATGGAAGTGTGCCCGCCTACGCGATAAAACTCGCCATCGGAAAGCACGCGTAATAATCGCGTCTGTGTTTCAGCAGGCATGTCGCCGATTTCGTCTAAGAATAAGGTGCCGCCATCAGCCTGTTCGAAGCGGCCGGTGCGCTGAGAGGTTGCGCCGGTGAAGGCGCCTTTCTCGTGTCCAAAGAGCTCCGATTCGATGAGCTCTTTAGGAATGGCGGCGACATTGAGCGGCACGAAGGTCTTGTCGCTGCGTGGACTATGTTGATGTAGGGCGCGTGCGACTAATTCTTTGCCAGTTCCCGACTCGCCATTGATCAGTACTGAGATATTCGACTGTGAGAGTCTGCCGATGGCTCGGAATACCTCCTGCATCGCTGGTGCCTCGCCGATTATTTCCTGACTCTTAACTAATTCAGCCGTGCCGCTTTCGTCACCTTCTTCTTTCTGCTCGCGCACGTGCTCCAATGCACGACTGGTCATCGCGATAGCGTCTTCGATGTCGAAGGGTTTAGGCAGGTATTCGAAGGCGCCGCGACTATAGGATGAAACAGCGCTCTCGAGATCAGAGTGTGCTGTCATAATGATGACTGGAAGCTGTGGATGCTGTTCCTGAATAGTAGACAGCAGGTCCAGACCGCTGATACCCGGCATGCGGATGTCGCTGATAATTGCGTCTGGCAACTCCTGCTCGAGACGATGCAGTAGGTCGTTACCGTTCTCGAAAGATTCGGTTTTGAGACCAGTCTTGCCTAGGGATTTTTCGAGTACCCAGCGAATGGAGCGGTCATCATCTAGTATCCAGACAGAATTACTTGAGTTCATAAATCATACACCCTTCTGAAACGTTGGGCTTACGCCCTGAATTAGATTAATCATTAATTGCCTTTCCTTATTTGCCCGCGGATGCGAGGGGCAACAGCACCGTAAAACAGGTCGCTCCAGGTCTGCTTTCACACTCTATAAGCCCTTTGTGCTGATTGATAATAGAGTGTGTTATTGAAAGACCTAAGCCGGTTCCCTCGGCGTGTCCACTAATCATCGGATAGAAAATGGAGTCGATCAAATCTGGCTTGATTCCCGGTCCGTTGTCGATAATTTTTATGCTAGCAACTAATCTGTGGAACTTGGCGCCTATTGTCGCGTTGCGAATGATGCGGGTGCGTAGATAGATGCGGCCGAGATTGTGTTCTACCTCCGGGCTGGACAGCGCCTGCATTGCATTGCGCACGATGTTCAACATCGCCTGAATAAGTTGCGAGGAGTCGGCAAGCACTGGCGGTATGCTAGGGTCATAGTCTCTAATTAGATCGATGCTATTTCCGCTGACCTCAGCCTGCACCAGAGATCGAACTCTCTCTAAAACTTCGTGGATATTGATCGGCTGCATCTTAAGTGGCTGCCTAGAGCCAACCAGCCGATCTACCAACTTGTGTAGACGATCAGCCTCTTCGATGATCACATTGGTATAGTCTTTAAGGTCTTCGCTATCGAGTTCTGACTCTAGAAGCTGGGCAGCGCCACGGATGCCGCCTAACGGATTTTTAATCTCATGTGCGAGCCCTCGCACTAATTCCCTTGTCGTAGCATGTGTGCTGTTCAGGGACTCCTCTCGATTGATTCTGTAGGAGTGTTCTAGCGATGTGATCTCCAGCAATGCGCGTTGCTTGCCGTCTTCATCGAATGGTGTGATCGTATAGTCCACGTCCACAGTCTTGCCATGCATCAGTTGCAGTTGCACCTGGCGCTTGGTAAAGCTACTACTTTTGCTCAGGGCTGTTTGTATCTCACCTATGTCTTCTTCTGCCTTGATTAGCACATCGCCGATAAAGAGCTGGTTGGCCTTGCGGACGCTAATCTCCAGCAAATTCTCCGCTGCGACGTTTAGATAAAGTAGGCGCAGGTCTTTATCTATAACGACGACCCCCGTCTTTTGGTTGTCCAGCAGTCGCTTGTATGCGTTGTCCAGAGTCACGGTTACTACTTCTCGATCGATGATGTGGCGCCGGGATACACTAGTTCAGCCCTGGGGCTGGAGCCATGCAACTGCCGGCAGGATAGCGAACGCTTCTCTTATCCTTGCTATGCAATAACCAAACCAATAAAAGCAATACTGATAGATCACTGTTTATGGGGCTTGTGCACAGGTTTAGGTTTAGTTTCGCGGTTATGCATAGGAGTAATGCACCATAATAGTGCAGTGGGTGGCAGGCTGCAATAATTAGGCACACAGAAAAGCCCGGTCAACAGACAGGGCTTTTTTGATAACTTCAGGCTTTAGCTTATGCCAAGCCTTCCTTTGTAGTCTTGATGATAGCTGCTGCGACCTTATAAGGGTCGGCATTCGATGCAGTACGTCTGTCTTCTAGACGCCCCTTCCAGCCATCTTCAACTGTGCCAATCGGGATACGAATTGACGCGCCGCGGTCAGAAACACCGTAGCTGAACTCATCGATCGCTTGAGTCTCATGCAGACCTGTCAATCGCTGATCATTGTTCGCGCCATAGACGCTGATATGCCTATCGATATTCTTACTGAAGGCCTCGCAGATCTTGGTGAAAATAGTCTCATCACCGTCTTCACGCATTGGTCCGTTCGAGAAGTTAGCGTGCATACCGGAGCCATTCCAGTCCAGCTCCTTACCTAGTGGCTTGGGCTCGTAGTTGATCGCCAGGCCGTAGCGTTCAGCTGTGCGCTCTAGCAGATATCTTGCGATCCAAGTTTGGTCGCCAGCTTTTTTCGCGCCTTTTGCAAATATTTGAAATTCCCACTGACCAGCAGCAACTTCAGCGTTGATGCCTTCAAAGTTGAGTCCAGCTTCAAGACACAGGTCCATATGGTCTTCGATTACTTCGCGGCCGAAGGCATTCTGTGCGCCAACGGAGCAGTAATAGGGACCTTGAGGGCCGGGATAGCCGCCTGAAGGGAAGCCCGGAGGAAGATTAGTCTTTATATCCCAAAGGAAATACTCTTGTTCGAAACCGAACCAGAAGTCAGAATCATCATCATCGATAGTGGCGCGACCGTTTGATGCGTGCGGTGTGCCGTCTGCATTCATCACTTCAGTCATTACCAGGTAGGCGTTCGCGCGGTCAGGATCTGGATAGACCGCTACTGGCTTAAGTAAGCAGTCGGAATCGTTGCCTTCGGCTTGCTGCGTAGAGCTGCCGTCGAATGACCACACGGGGCATGCTTCAAGAGTGCCGTCAAAATTGTCGCGTACTTGAGTTTTGCTGCGTAGGGTTTGAGTTGGCTTATATCCATCAAGCCAAATGTATTCTAATTTTGATTTCATTTTCTATCCTTTTCTCCTAATCGATATCGACTACTTGATAATGTATGACTTGTGCTCGTTTTTCCGTGCCGCGCGGTATAGCGCTATCGTCCTATACCGACTTGGCGAAGCTGAGAGAGCCTACCAGCTTTTGCTGTCACAGTGGCAAGGGCTGCGTGTTTAAGTTATCCGATGCATAATCGACTATACTTCCGCGGCTTGCTTTGTGTGCTAGGGGAAAAGCAAAATATATGCCATTACTGGTCTCGCTGCAAAGGCCTGTTTTTACTGGGAGAGCTGCGCTTAATAAAAACGCAATTGCCCCAATATGGCGCAGCATCGAAAAAAATGCACAATGGTGGTGCATTATTCAGAAATTTCGTGACCAACCTATGGGCGCAAGACCACAGTTACCTGACAAATTGGCCTACATACCTATAAAACGTCGTCTCAAATCGGGTCGACCACAAAGTAGATTAAGATAAGATGTTATTCCTCGTTAAGCTTTTCCCCGAAATCATCATCAAGACCCGCCCAGTACGTAGGCGCTTTATTCGTCAGCTACGAAAGAACATCCGATCGGTTCTATCCGAATTTGATCCGGCTGTCTCTGTTGTAGGGGAGTGGGACAATCTAGAAGTTACAACTTCGACGGACAACCCTGAGGTCATAGCTCAAATAAGCGAAAGGTTGGCTTGCACACCCGGTATCGCGAAGTTTCTCCATGTGGAAAAGTATCCCCGCACGGACTTGGATGCCATGTTAGACCTAGCACTGGAGTACTACCGTGAAAAATTAGTGGGTAAGACCTTCGCCGTTCGCTGCAAGCGCAATGGCAAGCACTCCTTTAAATCTACCGATGTAGAGCGTCATGTTGGCGCAGGGCTTAGCGCCCAGACCGAGGCGGCGGGCGTGAAGCTGAAGGGTCCTGATGTCACGGTCTTGCTAGAGGTACGCGATGACTCCGTTTTCATGGTGCGCGACCAAAGAGACGGCCTAGGTGGGTTCCCCCTTGGCTGTCAGGATTCGGTACTGTCTCTTATTTCCGGTGGCTTTGATTCTTCTGTTTCTAGTTATCTGTGCGTTAAACGTGGACTGCAAACCCACTACTGCTTTTTCAATTTTGGTGGCAGGGCGCATGAACTTGCTGTGAAAGAGGTGGCCTTGTTTTTGTGGATGAAGTATCACTCCTCACATCGGGTTAAGTTTATCTCAGTTCCCTTCGAGGGTGTGGTGGAGGAAATACTGGAGAAGGTGGATAGCTCGCAGATGGGTGTCATCTTAAAGCGCATGATGCTGCGCTGCGCTGCGCAGATTGCGGCGGGACTGCACATAGAGGCTCTTGTGACGGGCGAGAGCGTTGCGCAGGTATCTAGCCAGACCCTAGCCAATCTAGCGGTTATCGATTTGGTAACTGATTGCTTGGTGTTACGACCGCTGGCGACAACGGATAAACAGCAAATTATTGATACAGCCAGAGTGATTGGCACCGAAGAGTTCTCCAAAGACATACCGGAGTACTGTGCTGTCATATCGAACAAGCCAACAACGCACGCGAAACTGCATCGGATAGAACGCGAAGAGGCTCGATTCGACTTTGCTGTTTTGGATGCCGCTATAGGCAGTGCCAAGCATCAGCTCATCACCGACCTAGTGGCTGATCTAGATGGAGAATCAGCCGAGGTCAAAATCGTCGAGACGCTTAATAGCGACTGCACGGTTATCGATATTCGCCATCCAGAAGAAGCCGAGATTAAGCCTTTAATATTAGAGGCGGAAAACCAGCCAGGCGAGAGGTTGAACATCCCGTTCTATCAGTTACGCAGCGGCTTCGCAGATCTCGACAAGAACAAGAGTTATCTCCTGTATTGCGGGAAGGGCATGATGAGTCGCCTCCATGCCGCTAACTTAATGGACGAAGGCTTCGCCAATGTCGCCGTTTTAGAGCTGGGCAAGCCTCCAAAGCACTAGAATCACCGGCCTAAAAGCCAAATAAATCCTCTAGATTACTAATCATTCGGCGCCTTCTCGTGTATACTCGCCGCCTTTTGTGCAGCCGCTCTCCGTCCCAATTGCCTATCTGTTCTCTAGGGGCGAATTATGACGAGAGTAGAGTTGCACCCTACTTCTCCACAGGGGGCTGTAGGCTAAATATTTAGGCGGAACTACAGTGATTGAGAAGATTCGAAATATTGCGATCATCGCGCACGTTGACCATGGTAAGACTACGTTGGTTGATAAGCTGCTGCATCAATCGGGGACTATCGAGTCGCGTGGCGAAAATGTCGAGCGAATGATGGATTCGAACGATCAGGAACGCGAGCGTGGTATCACGATTCTAGCGAAGAACACGGCTATCAACTGGAACGGATATCACATCAATATTGTGGATACGCCGGGTCACGCCGATTTCGGTGGCGAGGTTGAGCGCGTACTATCGATGGTCGACAGTGTGCTTCTACTTGTGGATGCCGTCGACGGCCCAATGCCGCAGACTCGTTTCGTGACACAGAAAGCATTCGCCCAAGGCCTCAATCCAATCGTAGTGATAAACAAAATCGATCGCCATGGTGCGCGACCCGACTGGGTGGTCAACGAAGTTTTCGATCTATTCGATAAGCTGGGCGCAACTGACGAGCAGTTAGACTTTCCAATAATCTACGCCTCAGCGCTTGAGGGCTTCGCTGGCCATGAGATGGATCAGATGACGGACAACATGGAACCACTGTTTGAAACAGTGATTGATAAAGTTCCGCCGCCGGATGTTGTTATCGATGGACCATTTCAGATGCAGATTAGTGCATTGGACTACAACAGCTACGTCGGCGTTATCGGTGTAGGCCGTGTTACTCGCGGTAAAGTGCATCGCAATCAGCAAGTAGTCATTGTCGATCACAAAGGAAACACCCGCAAAGGAAAGATCCTCCAAGTTAAAAGTCATTTAGGTCTAGAACGAATTGAAGTAGAAGAGGCACAGGCTGGTGAGATCGTTTGTATCTCCGGTGTCGATAAGCTAAATATTTCTGACACGCTTTGCGACCCGGATCATCCAGAAGCGATGACGCCTCTGTCTGTAGATGAGCCGACGATCAGCATGACCTTTCAGGTAAATGACTCGCCGTTTGCAGGACGCGAAGGCAAGTATATTACTACGAGACAGATCAGGGACCGGCTCGAGAGAGAGTTGCTCTACAACGTCGCGTTGCGCGTTGAACAGGGCGAGACACCAGACAAATATAAAGTCTCAGGTCGCGGAGAATTGCATCTTTCGGTGTTGATCGAGAGCATGCGTCGCGAAGGGTTTGAGCTCGCGGTTTCCAGACCAGAAGTTATTCTTCATGAAGAAGACGGTGTATTGAAAGAGCCTGTCGAATCATTAGTCGTGGATTGCGATGATCAACATCAGGGTTCGGTTATGGAAGAGTTGGGTCAGCGTCGTGCTGACTTGCAAGACATGCTTCCAGACGGAAAGGGCCGAGTACGGCTACAGTTCTTGATCCCTACCCGTGGACTGATTGGCTTCCGATCTATGTTCTTAAGCATGACATCGGGCTCGGGTTTGATGACTCACGTATTCGATCACTACGGCGACTACAAAGATATGGATCTGGCTGTGCGCACCAGAGGCGTATTAGTCTCTATGGTGAAAGGTAAAGTGCTTGGCTTCTCGCTATTTAATCTGCAGGACCGCGGCAAATTATTCGTAGGGCCTAACGTAGAGACTTACGAAGGCATGATCATCGGCTTGCACAGTCGCGAGAACGACCTGGCTGTTAACCCAATCAAGGGCAAGCAGCTGACCAACGTACGTGCGTCAGGAACGGATGAGAATATCGTCCTAACGCCTCCAACTACACATACACTCGAGCAGGCTATGGAATTCATTGCCGAGGACGAATTGGTTGAGGTGACTCCAGAGAATATTCGTCTGCGCAAGAAGTTGCTTACCGAGAACGAGCGTAAACGTCATGGCCGTGGAGCTGCAGCGCGCTAGCGTCTCGCAGCTTACTGGCCTAATTCTAGCTAAAAGCGCGCATGCCCCTTTAGCTAGAATTAGGCCTATCCGCGCAGATCCTCTTCCCCGAACTCAAGCCCTATAAACGCCACCAAGTAAAAGTCACAGACAAGCATGAGCTGTATGTCGATGAGGCGGGTAACGTTGACGGCATACCTATTCTGTTTGTACATGGCGGCCCCGGTGGAGCTTGTGATGCGAGCTCTCGTCGTTTCTACGATCCCGCCGTCTATGGCATTATTACCTTCGATCAGCGCGGCTGCGGTCGTTCGACTCCCCACGGCGAGCTTGAAAACAATACAACCCAAGACTTAATCAGTGACATCGAAGTCATGCGCGAGTTTCTCGACGTAGATAGATGGGTGTTATTCGGTGGCTCATGGGGTTCTACTCTGAGCCTGCTGTATGCACAGGCATTCCCGGCTAGGGTGCTCGCGCTTATCCTGCGCGGTATTTTTCTTTGCAGGCAGTGTGATTTCGATTGGTTGTATAAGGATGGTGCAAGGCGAGTCTTCCCAGACTATTGGGAAGAGTTTGTTAGCCCTATTCCGATTGCTGAACGCGGCGATTTAATGAAGGCCTATTATGAAAGGCTAACGGGTGATGATGAGCTCGCGCGGATGGCGGCAGCTAAACACTGGTCAGCTTGGGAAGGGAGCTGCTCTAAGTTGCGACCAAGCCCAGAAGCATTGGCAAGTTTTACCAAGCCGCACAATGCCCTCGCGCTGGCTCGTTTAGAGATTCACTATTTCATGAATAAAGGCTTTGTTGACGAGAATCACATTTTAGATAATATGCATCTTATTCGTGATATCCCCGGGCGAATTGTCCACGGCCGCTATGATATGGTCTGCCCCCTCGACAACGCACTAGCATTGCATAAGCACTGGCCGGCAGCCGAGCTGCATATAGTTCGTGATTCAGGCCGCTCCGCGTCCGAACCCGGAACTGTGGATGCCTTGATACGTGCCACTGCAGACATCGCAAAGAAGCTCGAGAATTTTAATTGATGTAGGTTAGTTCGAGCTTCAAAACGGCGAACCAGGGGATCATATGATTGCACTTATTCAACGCGTTAATTGGGCGCAAGTTCATATCGATAGCACGCTGCATGCTGACATTGGTACGGGTCTGCTCGCTTTAATTGGTATTGAGAAAGACGATGACGACAAGCTTGCACAGAAGCTGCTCGACAAGATTCTCGCCTACAGAATCTTTGAGGATTCAGACGGCAAGATGAATCTCGATCTAAAGGATATCGGCGGTGACCTCATGCTGGTGTCGCAATTTACTCTCGCTGCCGAGACACACAAAGGGCTTCGACCTGGGTTCTCTTCTGCAAAATCTCCAGTGGAGGCTGAAGTAATCTACGACAAGCTAGAACAAGCCGCGCGCGAGCAGCATGAATTTGTACGGTCGGGGAAGTTCGGCGCAGACATGCAAGTTAGTCTGGAGAACGATGGGCCAGTCACGTTTATTCTCAAAGTCTGACTTGGGCACCTCTGAATAATTCTATAGCGCCTCTTCATCAGAGGGTTCAAAATGATATCGAACTCGATTTCACCTTAGTTTCTAAGCGCCTCCCACCAGGGGTTGTTTGGTAAGTTGGCTAAGTCAAATACTTCGCCAATCATTGGAGTTGTAATATTGACATTTTTTTTATGGGCCTCTTTAGTGATGTGGATTATTGGTTCATCCCAAGGGTGAATAGATAGGTCAAATTTGGACCAGTGAATTGGGAAAAGAACCTTGGCTTTTAAGTCAATACTGGCCTGAACGGTTTCATTGGGAAACATATGAACGTCTGACCAGTCTGTGTTGTAAGCGCCGTTTTCAACAAAGGCTATATCGAAAGGACCATATCGTTCACCTAGCTCTCTAAATGTTTCTGAATAGCCGCCATCTCCACTAAAGTAGATCCTTACTTTTTCTGAAGAAACTATCCATGAGCCCCACAAAGTTGAGTTTAATTTTCCCGGCGCACGACCACTAAAATGCTGGGCCGGTGTTAAGGTGAATTCAACATTTTTATAGTCCTCACTGTCATGCCAATCAAGCTCGCTAATTTTATCTGCATCAACCCCCCATCTTTCTAGATGAGCTTTAACGCCTAACGGCACAAAAAATCGATCAACAATTTTTGAAAGATCCGTGATTGCCTTGGAATCAAGATGGTCATAGTGATCATGAGAAATTATGACAGCATCAACTTTTGGTAAGTCATCGATATTTATTGGGTTCTCATAGGTAAAAGGTTTTCCAAAAATGGGCACCGGAGAAGCTCTATTGAAGACGGGATCTGTCATTACAATTAGACCAGCTGTATTCATTAGTAATGTGGAGTGTCCTAGCCAAACAAACTTACCTTCGGTTAAAGTGTTTCCATGAAATTGAATCGTTGGAAGAGGGGCTATAGGATTTTTATCTTTAGGAGGAGATATCCAGCTCATTAATGTTGAACTCTTATCGGAAGAGTCTGAAAGAGATGATATGTTTGTATAATCTGATTTTAAATTGAGAAACTTGCCAGTAACAAAGTTTCTTGAATTTTCAATAATTGCTTTACTATCCTTATCTGGATGCGCGCCAAAAACAGGTGAGAAATTGAGGAAAATAAACACCAAAAAAACAAGAATAAACAAAATATAAATTGGGTATTTAATTACGCTAGGTATGCTGTGAAAAAGGTCCAAAATAAATCTCATTTATTTAAGTAGTCGGTATGCCAGTCCTACTCAATTTTTTCAGGCTAACGGATGTCGAAAAAGACATGCCTTGATCTCGGAAAAACCCAAAGGCCAGAAGTGCTATAGGATTTTTCCACCCTAATCTTAGGCGTCTGCTTCATCTCTAGGTTGGCGTTTCTTCACCATGCGCCCTGCAATTATTCCTACCTCAAATAACAGCCACATCGGTATTGCCAGCATCGACTGTGTGAATGGGTCGGACGGCGTCAACAACATGCCAACGATAAAGCAGCCAACGATCACATAAGGGCGCTTCTCTGAAAGAGAATCTGGTTCGGCGATACCTGTCCAGATCAGAATGAACACGGCTATTGGAACCTCGAAGGCGATGCCGAACGCTAGGAATATGGTAAGCGCGAAGCTGAGGACGCTATTGATGTCAGGCATTACCGAGATGCCTTCAGGTGCTACTGATATAAAAAAAGCGAAGGCGAAGGGAAATAGAACGTAACGAGCGAACGCAATGCCCCCATAAAAAAGCAGAACGCTAGATATGAAAAGTGGTATCGCGACACTTTTCTCATTCTTATACAGGCCTGGCGCTATAAAGGACCATAGCTGGTAGAGCACGTAGGGTGCCGCTAGAAGAAATGAAACATAGAACGTGAGCTTAAAAGGTGCGAAAAATGGCGATGTGGGGTCGATCGCTATCATCGTAGATCCTTCAGGCAAGGCCCGGATCAGTGGATCGACAACGTAGGTGTAGATGTCATTGGAGAAGTAAAACAAACACAGGAAGAAGAGTATTATCGCTATAATACTTTTAAGAATTCGATCCCTCAACTCAACCAGATGATCGATGAGTGTTAACTCTTTCTGTTCTTCAGCTGTTGCCATTTTCTTTCTTAGTATCAAGGGATTCGGTGGAATTATCAGTAGAATCGCCAGGGTCAGCTAGCTTGGGGTTCTTGCCGCCGCTATAGATTTGCTTGGTTGCTTCTTCTACCTGATTGCTCATGTCCTTCAATTCGCCAGTAAGTGATTTGTCACTTTTAGCTAGAGATTCTACGGCGGCGCTCTCATCACTGCTGTTCTTTTTGGCGGCATCTGTTGCAGCTTGAGAAGCACCCGGATCGAAATTCGCCGAATTCACTATATTGTTAACTGACTTCTCGGTGCTTTTAGCGATGCCTTCAATGTTGGACTTGGCGTCTTCAATCTCAGACATAACAGTTTCATTATGGAGCTGGCGCCGAATCTCATCGGCGTTCAACTCTCTTTCGATCTCGTTTTTCACTTTATAGAAGCTGCGACGAAACCGTCCGATCCATAAACCGGTGGTGCGCACGGCGCCAGGCAGTCGCTCTGGGCCAAGCACAAGCAGTGCGATGATAAATATCAGCAGGACTTCGAATGAGCCGATGTTAAACATAGTGCGTAACCGGAATCACAGGTCAAGCCTGTGAGTAGAGATGCGATGCATATAGCATCAGGAAACAGTGCGGAGACTACTTACTTGGTTTCAACTTTCTCGGCAGTGGCGTCTATGGTCTTACCAGTAACGCCGTCATCGACCTCAGTCGTCTGCTCTTCTTCGTCTTCCTTGATGGCTGTCTTAAAACCCTTCAAGGCGCCGCCGAGGTCTGTGCCTAAATTCTTTAGCCTCTTCGTGCCAAAAAGCATAATTACGATCACTAAAATAATCAGCAGTTGCCAAATTCCTATTCCACCCATGATAAACCTCCAAATCTGATACGCAGTGCTTTGCATATCGGTAACTAGTTTTGTCGAGATGCCTTTTCTGCAAGGCCGGATATTTTAAAGCGTTCTTTCAATTCATCCAACACCTGCTGCGGTGTCAAATCAAGATGGCTTAACATTACCATCGTATGAAACCATAAATCTGCAGTTTCATTAATAACTGCCTTTGGATCTTTCTCTCTTTGTTCGCCGAAGTCCTTTGCGGCCAAGATTGTTTCAGTTGCTTCTTCACCAATTTTTTCTAAGATCTTATTAAGACCCTTTTCGTGCAAGCTGGCAACATAGGAATCACTACTGGAAGACTTTTTACGTTGCTCCAAAATTGCAGCTAATTCTGTTAGTACATCACTCATGATCAAAGGCTTCTTAGCTAGTCTTGTATAGCTGGTCAGGGTTAACCAATACTGGATCAACCGATTCCCAGGTATCATTGGTCAGCTTCTTATAAAAGCAGCTTTCCCGTCCGGTGTGACAGGCGATTCCACCTACTTGCTCAACACGGTAACACAGTGAGTCATTGTCGCAATCGAGCAGAACTTCTACAAGTTTCTGCACCATGCCGGATTCTTCGCCCTTTCTCCAGAGCTTTGAGCGGGAGCGGGACCAGTATACTGCGCGGCCCTCAGTAACTGTTGTTTTCAGAGCCTCTCGATTTACCCAGGCCTGCGTGAGAACTCGCCCAGAGCCTACGTCCTGTGTGATTACGGGCGCTAAGCCCCGTTCATTCCATTGTATTTGATCGAGATAGGAAGGCATGGTTTAAGTATGCAGCCTCACCGTCTAAAACACAAAAGGTAAACACCTGCCAAGGCTAGGGATACCGTGGCTAGAGGCAGATTTGTCATGGCCTCATGCAGGCCTGGAATGAGGCTAGAGGCAGCGGCGACGACTAGGGCTGCGCCAAGGATGCGGAATTTACGATTCTGGCGCTGGGTATTTTGCATAATTTGCTTCTGGTGCGATTGTAGGGACGCATTGATCTCACCAAGCTGCCTGCTTTCGGTGGCTGCGTCGATGAAGAGCTGGGGAAGCTGTGGTAGTTGGTCAATCCAGTTCGGAATATTTTCCTGAATCCTTCCTAGCAAGGTGAATGGATTGAGCCGCCTTTTGTTCCAGTTTTCCAGATAGGGAAGGGCGGTCGTCCAAAGGTCGAGATCGGGATAGAGTTGCCGGCCTAGGCCTTCAACATTCAATAAGGTTTTTTGTAGAAGAACAAGCGAAGGCTGCACTTCCATTTCGAAACGACTCGCGGTCCTGAAAAGCTGTATCAGTAGATTTGCGAAGGAAATTTCTTTTAAGGGTTTTTCAAAGATCGGTTCGCAGACACTGCGTATTGCTGATTCGAATTCATGTATCTTGGTATTCCTTGGCACCCACCCGC
>CAJXQP010000034.1 GCA_913058275.1 uncultured Gammaproteobacteria bacterium
GAGATCAGCCTCGGTCTCGTGGGCTCGGAGATGTGTATAAGAGACAGGTGTAGGAAGTAGCAATTTTGGTGGTGAGAACGAGACGCTTTGGGATATTGGTGGCGGAGTAAGCTATAAAATTTCCGATAAATGGACTTGGCGTGCAGCCATCCGCTCTTTTCAGCACATTGAACGTGATCACGAAGATTCGGATGTGGGTATTGATACCGCCTTGGTTTACCGCATTGGTGGCAATAAGTCTCGCCCAACAGTGGCTAGGACAGCTACTCCTGCAGCACGGCCTGCGGCTCCAGCAGCGGAGATGGATACAGATAGAGATGGTGTGCTAGATAGCCGTGACAACTGCCCAGGCACGCCTAGAAGCTACGCAGTCGATGCTGATGGCTGCCCGATTCCAGTGGAAGAAGTGGCAAGAGTTGAACTGATAGTTAATTTTGATTTTGACCGTTCTGAGGTCAAGCCAGAATACTTCTCTGAGATAGAGGAAGTGGCTGATTTCATGGCGCAGTTTCCAGATGTCGATATTGAGCTTGAAGGGCACACTGATAGCCGCGGCACCCAGGCCTACAATCTTGGTCTTTCAGACCGTCGTGTCGCTGCTGTGCGTCAAGTAATGATTGATCGCTTTAACGTACATGCAGGCCGTGTGACGTCTCGCGGCTACGGTGAATCTCGGCCAGTTGCGAGCAACGACACTGACTCTGGTCGTGCTGATAACCGACGAGTAATGGCTGTAGTCATCAATACAGTTGATAGCTACCGACCACGCTAGTACTGTAGCTAGTTAGTTCACGGCTAAACCTGCCCGCACTGCAGCCTGTAGTGCGGGGTATTCATCTCCGCCATCCTTGATAATTGATGCCCTTGCAATCGAAAGCAGACTCCAATTTACTGTCCGGAAATTCGTCTCTCGACGTTCCCGATATCTCGGACTCAAATCTCGACTGGCACAGTGAGGGCGAGCGTCGCTCGCCTCCCGTTGATGCTTGGCGGCGATGGCTATTCGACTCGAGTTCGCTCACCAAGTTATTAATTCAGAAAAGTGGCGGAGATTTTCGCGTTGAGGTTCGTGGACAGGAGTGGTTGCAGCTTCCAAGCCCAGCCGTTCGCTCCTGCTTTGGGCCCCTGGCAGCCGACCATAAATTCTGGTCCCGTAAAGTGGTGCTAGTTGGCGATAATACTCCTTGGGTATTGGCGCACACGCTGATTCCAGAATTTAGCCTGACTGGTCCACTCAAGCGTGTGCTAGAGCTGAACGAAAAGCCACTCGGCGAATACCTGTTCAGCCACCCCGAACTGATTAGAAGCGGTATCGATATATCTCCCATAGCAGGTGATTCATGGGGAAGACGCAGTCTTTTCTACCTCTTCGAGAAGCCGATAATGGTAGCCGAATTTTTCCTGCCCGCGATCTTGGATTAGTAGTGTTAATCGATTCGACTTTTCCGCAAAGCACTCTATACTTTAGTTAAGTAATCTTCGCACGCGCTCCGTCTTGATAGTTGTGAGCCGCACGCAATGGAACACAATGGATGTGTTCGTCGGATTATTTGTCTACAGAGAAGGAGTCTCTGCATGAATAATAAGAAACTGACCCTCAATAGAAGCGATTCTCAGAAGTCGCACGATCTCGCTGCCAAACCTACAGACACTACTCTAGATGTAACTCGGCTCTATCTTAAAGAAATTGGTCATACGCCTCTGCTGTCCGCAGAAGAAGAGGTGTTCTATTCGCGGCGCGCGCTCAAGGGAGACAGTGCTAGTAGGCGCAGGATGATTGAAAGCAACCTGCGCTTGGTTGTAAAAATTGCCCGCCGCTATCTGAATCGCGGGCTCTCTCTGCTCGACTTGATAGAGGAGGGTAATCTGGGATTGATACATGCTGTAGAGAAATTCGACCCGGAGAAGGGCTTTCGCTTTTCTACTTATGCTACGTGGTGGATTCGGCAGAATATCGAGCGTGGTCTGATGAACCAGTCGAGGACTATTCGTTTGCCGGTGCATATTGTTAAGCGGCTGAACGGTTTCCTTCGAGCTCAGCGAGACTACGCGAGAGAAACGGGGCATGAAGCAGGCAGTCGCGAAATCGCCGAGTCGATAGGTTGTTCACGGTTGGATGTGGAGCGGCTGATGATTCTCAATGAGGGTATAAGCTCTGTGGATGCGCCAGCCGCCGCTGATTCGGAAACGGCGGTGGTGGATATGCTAAGCGCAGAGTCAAAACAGAACCCTAGGAATCACGTTCAAACATCTGAGATGCGTGCTCGAGTAGAATGCTGGTTACAGCAACTTTCGGAGAAGCAGCGAGAAATTATATGTCGGCGTTTTGGATTGAGGGGCTTTGACACCGACACATTGGAGAACGTGGGTGTCGAAGTGGGTCTCACACGGGAAAGGGTTAGACAAATTCAGATTGAGGCGTTGCAGCAGCTTAAGATATTGATTCGCAGAGAAGGGCTAAACCGTGAGCTGCTGGGGGAGGCTGTTTAAAGTTCTCTTTATCTCTATGCTGACACTACTGCAGGGGCTTGAACCGTTGTCGGCGCTGCCGTATCCTCACTATCCACAAAGCGAATCGACTCTGCAGCGATAGTCAGCAGCAAATTCAGGAATCTAACGTGTTTAATAATTCCAGTGATGGTGCTCTTAAGGGCAAATTAGTCATCGATCTGTCCAGAGTCTTGGGCGGGCCTTACTGCACACAGATTTTGGGTGATCATGGTGCCGAAATAATTAAGATCGAGCCTCCTCGCGGAGATGAGACTCGAGATTGGGGCCCTCCCTTTCATGATGAAGATTCTGCTTACTTTCTGGGAGTAAATCGAAACAAGCGCTCTATGGGGTTAGATCTTTCGAAACCTGATGGTCAGGCAGTGCTGCTAAGACTTTTAGAAAAAGCGGACGTGGTCATCGAAAATTTTAAACCGGGTACTATGGAAGCATGGGGCTTTGGTTATGAAGACGTATTAAAGAAAAAATTTCCCAAGCTAATACACTGCCGAGTTAGCGGATTTGGTAGTGATGGTCCCTGGGGAGGACATCCTGGATACGATGCAATTATTCAGGCTATGGCAGGATGGTTCAGTATAAATGGGGAGGTGGGTAGTAACCCCACGAGACTTGGTTTAGCCATGGTGGATATGGGCACTGGGCTATACTCGGCCGTTGCAATTCTGATGGCGATGGCGGAAAGAGAAAAGTCACAGCAAGGGCAGTATCTGGATATGACGCTCTACGATTGCGCCGTTTCCTTGATGCATCCGCATATCCCTAATTATTTGTATTCCGGCGAGGTGCCAGTAGCTACAGGTAATGCTCACCCGAACATTAGCCCCTACGATACCTTTCGCACGAAGACGGTAGATATTTTTGTTGGTGCAGGAAACAACCGCGCCTATGCGAAGATGTGTGTCGAGCTAGGTAGGCAGGAGTTAATCTCTGACACTAGGTTTCTAAATAACATTGATCGCGTAACTAATCGTGATGACTTAAAGGCAGAAATAGAGTCGAGCTTGATGAAGATTGATGGCAGCGAGATTGCTGATCGTCTTGCGAATGCAGGGCTAGCGGCGGGCGCTATTCACGATACAGCGCAAGTGGTGGACCACGCTCACACGAAGCATCGCGAAATGGTAATTGAAGATGGTTGGTACAAGATGACCGGCACGCCGATTAAGTTATCCCGCACCCCTGGAAGCGTTAGACATAAGCCGCCTAAGTTCGGTGAGCATACTCAACAGATTCTGCGCGAATTCGATTTTGCAGATCAAGAAATTCAAGAATTGCTAGGCAACGATGTAATACTTGAGAGCCGTCAGAGCTAGGCACCTTAATTTATTAAAGCTATTATTTTAATATTTCAACTAGATGTGAATCGTACTTCATCTATTTTATTGTCTGGTACTTCGCCTAATCCCTCGAATCACTTTCCCTTGCTCTTTGCTGATATGGTGTGATAGTAATGTATAACACTACATCACGCGGAGTCGCTAGTTGGAAATCAATTGGAACAATAAAGAGCCTATCTATATTCAGCTTAGAGCGAAGCTGGTAGAGCTCATTATGGATGGTGTACTCGCAGAGGGCGATGCTTTGCCTTCCGTGCGGCAAATTTCCAGCGAACAGCGTATTAATCCGATTACTGTCTCAAAAGCGGTGCAAATATTAGTCGACGAAGAGTTGGTTGAAAAAAAACGGGGGCTTGGAATGTATGTCTTATCAGGAGCGAAGGATAAATTATCAACCGAAGAAAGGAGAAAATTTCTTGAACAGGAATGGCCACAAATTGCTGAGCGTATTGAGAGGCTGGGCTTGGAGATCAATCAACTCCTTGGCAGCAAGACGAATCAATAGACATAGAGAGTTGTGGGGATAGTGTGTGAATAACATCGTCGAAGCCAAATCACTTACAAAGAACTACGGCAGCTTTCCTGCGCTGGACGGGGTGGATTTGACTATTCCTACAGGCGCCATCAGTGGGCTGATTGGCCCTAACGGTGCAGGTAAGACGACAACTCTAAAAGCGCTTATAGGGCTGTGCGATGTTGATGGTGAGCTTAGTGTTGCAGGCCGCGACCCTCGAATTGCTCGTCACAAATTGATGGAAGATGTCTGCTTTATAGCCGATGTAGGTATTCTGCCTAAATGGCTCAAAGTTTCACATGTAATAGATTATGTAGAAGCGGTACATCCAAGGTTCGATCGCAAGAGGGCCGAGAAATTTCTCAGCACCACAGACATCCCTGCGAATAAGCGTATTAAAGATCTGTCCAAAGGTATGGTGACACAATTTCACCTGGCATTGGTGATGGCGATTGAAGTTCAATTACTCGTGCTAGATGAACCAACACTTGGCCTGGATATAATCTACCGAAAAGAATTTTACGATCGCTTGCTTAACGATTTCTACGATGGGAATCGAACGATCATTATCAGCACGCACCAGGTCGAAGAGATAGAGACGTTACTCTCGCATCTGGTGTTCATAAATAAGGGCAAGATAGTTCTCGATTCCTCAATGTCCGATCTATCCGATATCTATACCGAAGTCCTAGTCGATGCAGACAAGGTAGCACAGGCTGATGCTCTTCAGCCTATCTATGTTCGTAAATTGCTCGGGAAAAAATCTTACACTTTCGAATCCGTTCCTAGGGAACAGATTAAGATTCTGGGCGAGTTGCACACCCCAAGTGTTGCCGATCTGTTTGTGGCCAAGTTGAAGGAAGAAAAACATGGATAAATTCGCACTACTTAAATTCTACGCGCTGTTAAAGCGGGAAGTGTTAGAGCACCGAAATATATTTATTGGCGCTCCAGTCGTAGTCGCCTTGCTCCTATTAGTGGCGGCGACATGGGTAGCTACGCAGTTGGATCAGATCCAATTGGCTGAAGGGCTGCGATTTGTATCGGTTCTGTTTGATAGATTGTCTCCGTTCGATATGGCGCCATTTATCATGCTATTGGCGATACCTTTCTACCTAACGCTCTATGTATGCAGCGTTATTTACCTAATTAATACCTTGTATCAAGATCGAAAAGAGATGAGTGTTCTGTTTTGGCAGTCTATGCCTGTCTCGAACCTTCAAACGGTGCTTTCTAAAATCGTTGCTATTGTCTTCGTTGCGCCAATTTTTTACGTGCTGATTATATTTGGGATGTATCTGGTAGCGATGGTCTGGTTAACGATACTAGGACTCAGCAACGATGTGGATCTGGTGGGCATTGGTCACCTGTTCCTAGCAGCTATTGCCAGCCTGGTGCTGATTTATATTTCTGCTATCGTGACCGCCCTCTGGTTGCTTCCATCAGTAGGTTGGTTGCTCCTATTCTCGGCTTTTGCGAAGAAGACTCCTCTGCTATGGGCTGCTGGTGTCTTTATACTCGTAGGGTTTCTCGAGGATTTCATATTCGGCACGCAGTTCTTGGCGAATTGGGTGGCGTCGCGAACATCAGATCCAAATCAATATCTAATCTTCGAGTTTCAAAGCGTATTCGAAAGGGTTTTTAATTACGATACACTTTTTGGAATTGTAGTTGGCTCTATACTGATCGCGGGCGCCGTCTTCATGCGTCGCTTTTCGGACTAGGAGGAGAAAGGCATGAAAGATTTAATATTGAGGAACCGCTATACACTCTTGGTAGTCACGTTGATTGTCTACATGGGAGTCTTGGTGACAGAGGGCATGATTACAGGTCGCGAAGCGAGGGTTATCGAGTTCGAGAACCCTTATTTCGACTTTAACAGTACCAACTTTGAGGGTTTCAGGGAGAGAAGAAATGACAATGAAAATATTCGTGTCGAGCTTGATGCCACAGGTGATGTTTAGAGGAGTAGCCTTCTATTGACAGCCTAATCTCAATCTACTAGAGTTCCACCCTTCGAAACACGCTACAACAGTGATTTAGACGATGTATAAATTGAATCCACAGCAAGTATCACAACGACAAGTAGCTGCTGCGATGAGCGCCGCCGCCCGCCGCGCCGCGCGCGCGACAATTGCACCCTTGCCGGAGAGCCGTGGTTTTATCTAATTAATTAGAAAGATATCAAAACCCCTGAGCGCCTTCGGCCTTAGGGGTTTTTTTTTGCCGTAATTTTGATATGGCGATATGCAGGGCAGGGGATATGAAATGAACGTGATGGAGATAGAGAATGCGGCGAGACATGCTTGGCCGGCAATAGAGGAGGAGCTGTCTTTCGGTGTGCTTAGGTATTCCCGCGGCACAGATCGGCGCACTAACTCTTTGAGCCTCTACCTTGATGTCGAGTTTGAAACGGATAAGCTAATTGATGCCGCTGAGAAATTCTTCGCCGAGAGAGATGCTGTGCCGATTGTGAGGATTGTGCACCAGGATGGGGTGGAGCTTGATTCAATAGCGCAGATCGATAGCGCCCTAGAGCGGCGAGGGTATAAAAAGCAATCGTCTAGCCTTTCTATATTGCTTGATTTAGAAAGCCCACTTCAGACGAAGGCGAGCGCAAGCAATAGTTCTATCGAGAAGGTCGACGCCGAATCGTGGTTGCAAACTTGGTACACCCTAACTAACAGGAATTTTCAGAAAATTGATGTGCATAAAACACTCTTTGAGAAGAGTAAATTGGCGCATCAGTTCTTACTCAAACAGGGGGTTAATGGAGTGCCATTGAGTAGCGGTATGGCCGTGTATGAGAATCATGCGATGGGTCTGTTTGGTATCTCTACAGCGAGTGGACAGAGGAAGAAGGGGTATGCCTTGGATATTATTAACTCTCTTCTGTGTTGGGGTTCCGCGAGGGGTGCAAGATTCGCGTATCTACAGGTGGATGAAGCAAATTTTGTGGCAGTTAATCTGTACCAAAAGCTAGGTTTTAAGAAATCGTATTCGTATTGGTACCGAGTTGGGGAATACAAGACTAGAAATAGGGAGGCTAGAACATGAGTAGCATAGAAATAGAAGACCGCCTTGGTATTACATTCTGTAATAGGCAGTCAATCGCGATAGAACGTGGCGAGGGCTGTCTGGTTTGGGATGAGGACGGGAATGAGTATCTGGATTTTACATCAGGCTGGGGGGTTACGTGTTTGGGGCATTCGCATCCGCTGATAACGGATGCGATCGTCAAGCAGGCGCAGAAAATAATTCAGAATCCGAATTCTGGATTCACGTACTCGCCCTCACGGGCGAAATTATTGGAGACTCTTAGCGGGGTACTACCGGACAATCTTGCGAAGTGTTATTTCGCGAATAGCGGAGCCGAGGCGAACGATGCAGCGATTAAGCTAGCGAGAAAAATCACTGGAAAATCGAAGATCGTATCTACTCTCGCATCTTTTCACGGTCGAACATTCAATACCCTTTCTGTTTCTGGTGGGAGAGAGAATACTGAACAATTCTTGCCTGCTCTGGAGGGGAATTGCTTTGTGCCCTTTGGGGATTTCCCTGCACTCAACGCAGCTATAGACGACAAAACTGCTGCAGTTATCTTAGAGCCTATACAGGGAGAAGGAGGGGTGCGGATACCTGATGACGAGTATTTCGCCTCGGTTGCTTTTCTTTGCAAGGAGCGAGGTGTTCTTCTCATCATTGATGAGATTCAAACGGGCTTCTGTAGGACTGGGAAGTTCTTCGCTATTGAGCACAGTCAGACAAGCATAGCTCCAGACATTATGACTATGGGGAAAGGTATTGCTGGCGGGTTCCCTTTCGCTGCCTTCGCGGTTTCCGCGAGCGTGGATAAACAGCTAAACAAAGGTGATCACGGCGGTACGTTTTGTGGTAATCCTCTGGCCTGTGCTGTGGCAGCTGCGGTAGTCAATTATCTGCGGGCTGAAAACATGGCGGATAAGGTCGCCAGATCTGGGAAATTTATGATCGATGGGCTACATAAACTGAGAGATAGGTACCCGAGTTTAATTGGACCGATTCGTGGGAAAGGTCTTCTCTGCGCCTTCGAACTGGGCTCAGATCACTTGGTGACTAAAGTGACAGAAGCCGCACTAAGCAGAGGGCTATTAGTCACTCCAACTCGGAATCGGATTATCCGATTGATTCCCCCACTGATCGTGACCCAGGCCGAGATAGCTGGGGGGCTGGAATTACTGGAATCTGCGCTGGCGTCAGTTGTTACGAGGCATTGAGTAAAGTAGACTGTTTTGCTCGAGCAAAAAACAAATAGAATTGGATAGATAATGACAAAAAATACTCAAGTATT
Organism: uncultured Gammaproteobacteria bacterium; assembly: GCA_913058275.1. Classification (GTDB taxonomy): domain Bacteria; phylum Pseudomonadota; class Gammaproteobacteria; order Pseudomonadales; family Pseudohongiellaceae; genus UBA9145. The sequence goes on from CAJXQP010000034.1 coordinate 8,693, forward strand.
TCTGGCGCAGCGGCCAGTCGGTGAGCCGAGTGACGAGAGCTTCGGTTTTCGCGAGGTCGATATTCCTGAATTGGCAGACAATCAAATTTTGATACGGGTTTGCTGGCTTTCACTGGACCCCTATATGCGCGGCCGCATGAATGACGTTAAGTCCTATGCCGACCCTTTACAGATTGGTGATGTGATAACTGGTGAATCAAGCGGCGTCGTGATTAAGTCTACTTCTGCCGATTTCGTGGAGGGAGATACTGTCGCGGCTCATATGGGCTGGCAATCGCATCTAGTGGCGAACGCCGATGACCCGCGCTTAATGAAGATTGATCTGAACAACGGCAGTCTGTCGGCTCATCTAGGCGTCGTTGGTATGCCAGGCAGAACTGCATACTTTGGTCTAACGGAAGTAGGCAAGCCGCAGCCCGGAGAAACCCTGGTGGTGGCTGCTGCATCTGGAGCGGTGGGCTCTGCTGTGGGACAGATAGCTAAGATCAAAGGTTTACGTGCTGTAGGTATTGCTGGCGGACCAGAGAAATGCCGTTATGTGAAAGAAGAGCTGAAGTTCGATGCATGTATCGACTACAAAGCGGATAATTTCGCTGTAGAGTTGGCCGCGGCCTGTCCCGATGGTGTAGATATCTATTTTGAAAATGTCGGCGGTGATGTAACTAAGGCTGTTGTCCTTCTACTAAACCCGGGAGCGCGAGTGCCAATCTGCGGTTATATTTCGAATTATAATGATGAGGATATAGCGAATTCAGAGACGCCGATGCGCATACTCAAAGGTTTGGACACAGAGCCTGAAAATCGATTTTTTGTGGTGACCGAATGGCGCGATCGTTGGGTGGAAGCGACCCGACAACTCGGAAGTTGGATTTCCGATGGAAAGTTGAATTATAGAGAGAGTGTCGGTGTAGGACTAGAGAATGCCCCTGAGTATTTCCGAGGAATGTTGAAGGGTAAAAACTTCGGCAAGCAATTGATTAAAGTGGCGGACGAAGATTAGTGTCAAAGCAAGACGCAAAAAACTATGCGACGGCCTCGTTGTTTTCTCTAGAGGGGAAGACGGCGTTGGTGACGGGTGGTAGTTCTGGTCTAGGACTTATAATGGCAAAAGGCCTCCTGTGTAACGGTGCTCGGGTGGTTATAGCCTCGCGCAGTCAGGAAAAATGCGACATGGCTATTACCGAACTGTCTGAATTCGGCGAGTGTTTTGCTCTAGCAACCGATGTTACTAAGAATCAGGACCGTGAAGCCCTTCTGCACTTCGTTGAATCGAAATTGGGTGGCCTCTCAATACTCATCAACAATGCAGGTGCAAACTGGGGCGCGAAGCTCGAGGACTATCCAGATGAAGGTTTTGAGAAAGTTATCAATACAAATCTTTCGGCCGTATTTTCTCTGACCCGAGATGCTGCCCCTCTGTTAGCCAAATCTGCGCTTAAAGATGACCCTTCTCGTATAATTAATATCGGATCGATGGATGGCATACACGTGCCGATTGTTCAACGAATACCGACGTTCGCCTATTCTGCAAGCAAGGCGGCGCTGCATCATCTTACGCGCAGTTTCGCAGTGGACCTGGCGCCACGTCATATCACAGTCAACGCGATAGCACCGGGCTTCTTCGAATCTAAGATGACCGACTACGTGTTCGAACACTATAAACAAGATATTGAGGATGACTGTCCTCTGCATCGCGTGGGCAAGCCAGAGGAGATTGTGGGGATAGTGACCTATCTTGCTTCCCGCGCTGGCGCTTATACCAATGGAACGGTGATACCGGTGGATGGTGGTACTAGTATTTCAAAAGGAAAACGATCGTGGACCGAATGACACAGGATTGTTTCGATTAGGCTTTGTGGTTTAGAAAAATAATTAGTTATTGAAAGGATGGAGAGAGCATGAGTTTATTTAGCCTAGAAGGCAAAGTGGCCGTTATAACGGGCTCGACCAAGGGCATTGGTCTGGCAATCGCAAATCGTATGGCAGAACAAGGTGCGAGAGTTGTCATATCTAGCCGCAATCAAGATGCCTGCGATGAGGTCGCGGCAGCTATTCGAGAGAAAGGCTTTGAGGCCATAGCCATCGCATGCAATATCAACTATACGGAACAACTAGCCCAGCTGGTTACTAAGATCGAGGAACAACTCGGGAAGGTCAATGTACTGGTTTGCAACGCAGCTCTGAATCCCTATTTTGGTCCATCTCAGGATATTCCAGACGCGGCCTTTGACAAGGTAATGCATGCTAATATAGGCAGCGTCCATAGGCTTTGTCAGCGCGTACTTCCAGGTATGGCTGAAACCGGCGGTGGCGCGGTTATCATCGTATCTTCAATCGGTGGTCTCAAGGGCACTGATGCACTTGGCGCCTATGCTATATCGAAGGCTGCGGATATGCAGATCGCACGTAACTTGGCAGTCGAATGGGGGCCGAAGAATATTCGGGTTAATTGCATCGCTCCAGGGCTTATAAAGACAGATTTTGCGAAGGCGCTCTGGGAAAATCCAGAAATCTACGAGGCGACGGTATCCAAGTACCCACTGCGTAGAATCGGCGAGCCTGATGAGATTGCAGGTGCGGCGGTTTTCCTCGCGTCTGATGCAGGTAGCTTCACTACAGGGCAAACAATCGTGATCGACGGTGGCGGCACTATTAGCTGAACACGAGTTGATTGTAAGTTAACAGAAGACAACCAGTTTCAATTAGGGTTAGGGGAAGAGTAAATGATGGACTTAGGATTATCAGAAGAGCTAGTAGAAGTACGAGAAAAGATTCGTACTTTTGTTGAAGAGAAAGTAGGGCCTGTAGAGGCCGAGTATCACGACGAGGTGAGTGTTGGTGATCGCTGGTCGCATACGCCGCGTCAAGACGAGATTATGGAAAGTTTAAAGGCAGAAGCGCGCAGGCTCGGGCTGTGGAACTTCTTTCTACCGGAAAGCCAAGGTGGCGCAGGAATATCTAATCTGGACTACGCTCATCTGGCCGAGATCATGGGTAGAAGCAGGCTCGCCTCGGAAGCATTCAACTGCAGTGCGCCTGATACTGGAAACATGGAAGTGTTGGAACGCTACGGTTCCGAAGAACAGAAGAAAGAATGGTTGGTACCTCTCTTGGCAGGCGAAATTCGCTCTGCATTCGCTATGACTGAACCGGGAGTCGCGTCTTCGGATGCAACAAATATTGCGACCAGCGCAGTGCTAGATGGTGATGAGTGGGTAATTAGCGGCGAGAAGTTCTACATTTCAGGCGCTGGTGATACGCGTTGTAAAATCATGATTGTCATGGTGGTCACGGATCCAGATGCACCCAAGCATACTCGTCAATCCCAAATCCTTGTGCCTATGGATGCTGAGGGCGTAGAAGTCATTCGCCCAATGCATGTATTCGGACGAGACGATGCGCCTCACGGGCATATGCATATCAAATATCATAATGTCCGCGTGCCTCAGAGCAATATTATTCTTGGTCGTGGTCGCGGGTTTGAGATTGCGCAAGGGCGCCTAGGCCCAGGCCGAATCCATCACTGTATGCGTTCAATCGGAGCGGCAGAGAAGGCACTGGATCTAATGTGCAAGCGTTCAGTTAGCAGAGATGCCTTTGGAAAACCGCTCGCCGAATTGGGTGGTAACTACGATATTATTGCCGATAGCAGAATCGAAATAGAAATGTGTCGACTACTCACCTATAAGGCAGCATGGTTGATGGATACTATTGGTAATAAAGCTGCACGCGACGCGATCTCACAGATCAAAGTTGCTGTGCCAAATATGGCTTTGCGTGTTATTGATCGCGCGATCCAGATACACGGAGCGGCAGGCGTTTCGCAAGATTTTCCACTTGCAGCATTGTGGACAGGTCAGCGAACATTGCGCCTTGCTGACGGACCAGATGAAGTTCACCGCCGTGTGATCGCAAGAAAGGAATTAGCGAAATACAATTAGAGCGTTGATTCTGAACAGGCCTAACTACCTGGTCTGGACAAAGTAGTAAAAAGGGAACCTCGGTTCCCTTTTTTGTAAGTGAAGTTAAACCTATTGAGTAGTTATCGATTAACGTCATTGTACCGAGCTTAACTAGTTTGAAAACCGTGAATGATACTGTTGCAGTTATAATTCCAACCTACAATAGGGCAGCCACGCTGGGCCGTGCGCTAGAATCTGTCACTACGCAATCCCAGCAGGCTGATGAGGTCTGTGTTGTCGATGACGGCTCAATAGACGGTACTGAAGAACTCGTGAAACAGCACTACCCCAACACGATTTACATCAAGCAAAAAAACAGCGGAGTTAGCTCGGCAAGAAACACTGGTGTGGATGCGACGACTAGTAAGTATCTATCGTTCTTGGATTCGGATGATGAGTGGCTGCCGAAGAAGCTAGAGACTCAGCTGTGTGCTCTTCAAGCAGAACCAGATTTTAGGTTGGTGTACAGCGATGAGATTTGGATTCGCAATGCAAAGCGAGTCAACCAAATGGATAAACACAGGAAAAGAGGCGGAGAACTATTTGCCCACTGTCTTGCGCTCTGTGTTATTTCACCCTCATCCGTCGTTATGGAAAGATCGCTCTACGCAGAGCTAGGTGGCTTCGATGAATCATTGCCAGCTTGCGAAGATTACGACCTATGGCTGCGGCTGTGTAGTAGAGAACAAGTCCTCTTTATCGACACACCCTTACTTAGGAAATATGGAGGGCACGAGGATCAATTGTCTAGGCAATATTGGGGCATGGATAGGTTTCGTGTGCAGTCGCTCGTTAAACTACTTAACAGTGGTGTGCTAGAAGATGATCAAAAGCTACTGGCCAGGATGACCTTGTTAGAGAAGGCCGAAATATTGAGAAATGGCGCGGCAAAGAGAGGCAAGGCAGAGCGCGCAGAATACTATGAACAGTTATTAATAGACTATAGCGAAGTGACCTGAGAGGGTTGAATGATTGAGAGTGTGAAACATTCTATGCCAGTGAATATAATTGTGGCTCATGGGCTTGAAGCTAAGGCATTAGTGAGGATGCTAGAGTTAGAGCGCCATCATGTTTCTTCTGAATTCGTAGAGTACAGCAATTCAAATAAGCTGCATCTTCTAGTGTCTGGTATAGGCAAAGAGGCAATAACAGCAGCAGTAACTTATCTCGGTGAGCAGCAGGCCTCTGATAGTGGCGAGATAAGAGCATGGTTGAATATTGGCATCGCCGGTCATCGTGATGCTTCTCTAGGAAATGCTTGGCTTGGTAATAAAATCACGGATCAGAGCTCAGGAGCTAGCGCCTATCCGCCACAGCTAATCGAAGGAATCGAAGTTGGTAGCGTTGTTACTGTTGATGAGCCCGAAAATGCGTACCCATTAGATGCCGCATATGAAATGGAGGCTTCCGCGTTTTATGCTGAAGCGACCAAATATTCTACAGCGGAGCTAGTGCAGGTTTTTAAAGTTATCTCGGATAATTTGGTAAACCCGATTAGTGAAATCGATATACGCAGCGTTCCAGGATTGATCGCTGCACAGGCGCCCCAGTTACAGATTTTAATCGAAGGAATGAGTGCCATCGCCACGCAGCACAATTCTAGCCAGAGATTACCGAGTTATTTTTCCGAGGTGTGTTCGAAGATTCATTTAACTGTAAATCAAAAACTGCAGTTGAGGCGACTCTGTCAGCGATACAAAGCACTAGGAATGGAAGAAGAGCTGAGCAGCGCTGCTGATCTAAGAGTTGGCGATGCTAGAACACTTATACAGCAGCTCGCAGAGCGTATTGACAGGATAAGCGAAGCTTAGGCTCGCGATTGGAATGCTATGTTTTCGACAATCTATATCGAAGAAGAAGTTCTAGAGTCGGAGCGAGTAAGAAATTTGCTCGATAGGTTTGCACAGGTCCCGCAAGTTGTTTGCGATCGCTACGGTGAGGTTTTCAATCGTAAATCGCAAAACTTTCGTCTGCAGAAAACTGCGCCAGCACTGATTCTCGCGAAAAAATACGGAAACAAAGTTCTGGCCGCGCCTTCCGGCTATGGCTATAACGAGAGTAAGAGTTATTACTTTTCGCATATGTTGAACTGTGTGTACGATTGCCGTTACTGTTTTCTGCAGGGGATGTATAGCTCGGCGAATTATGTTTTGTTCGTTAACTACGAGGACTTCGAAGAGGCGATTGCAGAGAAAATAGAAGAAAACAATGGCGGCGGCGTGTACTACAGCGGCTACGATTGCGATAGCTTGGCGCTAGAGCCGGTCAGCAATTTCTGTAGTTATTTTCTGCCTGTGTTTAGGCGTTATCCTAATGCGGAATTAGAGATAAGAACGAAGAGTACACAGATTCGATGTTTGCTCGACACAGACGTTGTTCCAAACTGCGTGATCGCGATGAGTTTTACCACTAGCGAGGCCGCCGATCAATGGGAGCATAAAGTACCTTCAATAGAAAAGAGATTGGAGGCATTGCACAAATTGCAACTCGCGGGCTGGAAGGTCGCTATTCGTTTCGAACCTCTCATTCTTGGCGCGGAAGGCTTAGCACCCTATGAAGCCCTTTTCGCGCAAATATTTTCAAAGCTCGATGGGCAGAAGCTGCATTCGGTTAGTAGTGGATTGTTTCGAATGCCTGTCGATTTCCACAAGAGAATTGTAAAGCTCTACCCAGATGAAGAGTTATTTGCACGACCCACCCAGACAATAGACGGAATGATTGCTTTAAAAAGTGCTGCTGTCTCTTATACACATCCTCCGAGCCCACGAGACCGAGGCTGA
>CAJXQP010000035.1 GCA_913058275.1 uncultured Gammaproteobacteria bacterium
GATCAGCCTCGGTCTCGTGGGCTCGGAGATGTGTATAAGAGACAGGAGTAAGACTTAAGCTTCACACAATAGGTAGTAAACATGATCACAATAAAGACCAACTACGGCGAAATTACCGTAGAACTCGATTTCGACAAGGCACCAATTTCGGCCGAAAATTTCGTAAAGTATGCCAAATCCGGATTCTACGATGGCACCATCTTTCACCGTGTTATCAATGACTTCATGATTCAGGGCGGTGGTTTCGAGTCCGGTCTTACGCAGAAAGACAATGGAACACCCATCGAGAACGAGGCCGACAATGGCCTAAAGAACCTAATCGGCACCTTGGCGATGGCAAGAACGGCAGTTCCTCACTCGGCCACATCACAGTTCTTCATCAATGTAGGCGACAATCACTTCTTGAATCACACTGGCAAGAACGATCAAGGCTGGGGTTATGCCGTTTTCGGCAAGGTGACAGACGGCATGGACGTGGTCAACAAGCTCAAGGAATGCGAGACGTCATCCCAGGATGGCCATCAAGATGTCCCTGTTAACGAGATAATCATTGAATCAGTCGTAGTCACTGAAGAAGACTAACCTTGTCTAGCAGAATCCTGCTCATCTCTGACCTGCACCTTGAGCAAGGCAGACCAGATATCACCGCCGCGTTATTTGCGTTTCTCGAGAGAAATGCAGGGAATTGCGGCGCTCTGTATATCTTGGGCGACTTATTCGAGGTCTGGATCGGCGATGACGATGCGACGCAACTCAGCACGGCTGTTGCGAATGCACTGAAGTCATTTCATGAAGCAGGAGCTGGCATCTTCATACTGCACGGCAATCGCGATTTCTTGCTCGGCGATAGCTATGCGGCAAGCTGCGGCGCCACGCTAATCGATGACTCTACTGTAATCGACACACCCATTGGCCCTGCCTTAGTCCTCCATGGGGACGACCTGTGCTCGGACGATGTTGAGTACATAAAATTCCGCAATACCGTGCGCCAAGAATCATGGCAACAGGATTTCCTCAGCAAAACGCTCAGTGAGCGCCGCGCATTCGCCGATCAGGCTAGGCAGCAGAGCCAACAGGCGACCTCAACCAAAAAGAACGCGATTATGGATGTGAATGCCGCCTCAGTTGAGCGGCGCCTGCGCCAGACACAGCAAAGGTTAATGATTCACGGCCACACCCACCGACCGCAGGTTCATGAGTTAGAACTGGGCGAGGAAAAGGCGCAAAGGGTTGTGCTGGGAGACTGGGACAGCCATGGCTGGTTTGCCGAGATAGATGCACGGGGACTGCGACTTGAGATGTTTCCTCTCTAGCTGCACTGCTATGAGCGGTTTTTGTGACCGAATTTCACGGGTGCAAAATAACGAGCGTGATGCGCCTCACTGAGTAACAGCAGTTCATTCTCTATTATTTCGCACAATTTCGGCAAAGGCATGCCTGCGTAGTTGCCCAACGCGTAGACGCCGTATTCCTCTAGACTCTCCATACGGCCATGCGCCTTCTTCAACAGATTATGCAGCCAGCAATAGGGAGGGAGAGATTCATCGTAGGGAATGTGAAAGCGATCCAATCCTGCCTTAAGATTCGGCACCGAAAATATTCGCAGCTTATTCTCTAGAATCTGCGTATTGAGCCTCTCAATCCTACTCAAAACCGCCGACTTCGCCTTATCATCGTAGCCATTCCAATCAATTACCTCGAAAGCGTAGCGCTTGCAGCCACGGCACACCACATCTCCTACAGAGGTAGTAGAGCAAATGCCAAGACAAGGTGTTTTTATAGAGGCCATGTGGTTAACGCGAATGAGGGTTTGTGTTAGTTGAGGCCTCAGCGAAGGCTTCAACAATATTTACTCAATTATAAACTGTCTGCAACATTACTTCGCGCACAAACTGCGCTTGCTTAAGAGAACTCAACTTTCACGAGAGACACAGTAAAACCACCCACCAGAGCCAGCACCAACTGGATTTTTACCTGATTTTACAGTAGAATACGCGCACATTTTAGGCTCCTGCCCTGCTCCGATTCTTGATGATCTGCAACACTCATTAGCAACTCATCGTGGTAAGGACTTACAGGCAATAGGCAGACCGGCCCAATTCATTTGCAAGATGAAACCCCTGTTAAGTGATTCTTTTTGATCACTTCGATCAACCTACAACGCCGATCGATTTGTTTCACTGACAGCTCTGAATCGAAGAGGATAAAATTTTGTTAGAAGCTTACAGAAAACACGCTGCCGAACGCGCCGAACAGGGCATTGTCCCAAAGCCCTTATCTGCCGAACAAGTTGCAGGGCTTGTAGAGTTATTGAAATCGCCACCGGCCGGTGAAGAAGAATTCCTCATGGATCTACTCTCCAATCGCGTACCAGCCGGCGTCGATGAAGCGGCCTATGTTAAGGCCGGTTTCCTATCTGCTGTTGCGAAAGGCGAAGCCAAATCACCGCTTATCGATCAACCACTAGCTGTAAAACTACTTGGCACAATGTTAGGCGGCTACAACATCTCGACGCTTGTTGAGCTGCTAGATTCAGACACTCTGGCCGTCGCTGCTGCCGATGAACTATGTCACACCCTGCTGATGTTCGATGCCTTCCATGATGTCGCGGAGAAAGCTAAGGCCGGTAATGTTGAGGCACAACGAGTACTGCAGTCATGGGCGGACGCGCAGTGGTTTACCAACAAGCCTGAGCTGTCCAAAAAAATCACGGCGGTGGTCTATAAGATTCCAGGAGAAACCAATACGGACGACCTTTCGCCCGCACAGGATGCCTGGTCCCGCCCAGATATCCCCCTGCACGCGCAGGCGATGTATAAGAACCCAAGAGAAGGCGTGACCAACGCCGAAGAACAGATCAAGGAGCTTGAGCTGACTGGTCACCCAGTTGCACTAGTTGGCGATGTAATGGGCACTGGCTCATCACGCAAATCTGCTACGAACTCGGTGCTATGGCACATCGGCGACGACATGCCCTACATCCCTAATAAGAGAGATGGCGGAATCTGCATAGGCGGTAACATCGCTCCGATTTTCTACAACACGATGGAAGATGCCGGCGCCCTGCCAATTGAAACTGTAGTCGACAATATGAATACCGGTGACATCATCGATATCGACGTCTACACAGGCCGCATTACAAATTATGAAAATGGTGAGCTGATTTCAGAATTCGAATTGAAGACAGACGTCTTACTAGACGAAGTTCGAGCAGGCGGTCGCATTCCATTGATCATCGGACGCGGCCTAACCCAGCGAGCTCGCGAAGAATTAAATTTGGAGCCTTCTAGCGTGTTCCGAATCCCTATTACCGCTGCGGAATCTGATAAGGGCTTCACGCTCGCTCAGAAGATGGTTGGCAAGGCCTGTGGTGTCGAAGGTGTTCGCCCAGGCAGCTACTGCGAACCGAAGATGACCACTGTAGGAAGTCAAGATACAACTGGCCCCATGACCCGCGACGAATTGAAAGACCTCGCCTGTCTCGGTTTCTCAGCAGATCTTGTTATGCAGTCCTTCTGTCATACCGCGGCCTACCCAAAGCCAGTCGACATTGATACACAACACACGCTTCCAGATTTCATCCAGACACGCGGCGGTGTCTCGCTGCGCGCAGGCGATGGCATCATCCACTCTTGGCTAAACCGCATGTTGCTACCGGATACGGTAGGCACTGGAGGTGATTCTCATACACGCTTCCCAATCGGTATCTCATTCCCAGCAGGCTCTGGCCTTGTAGCCTTTGCAGCGGCGACCGGTGTTATGCCTCTGGACATGCCTGAATCTGTGTTAGTTCGATTCAAGGGAGAGATGCAGCCCGGTATTACTCTGCGCGATCTCGTCAACTCGATTCCTTATGCGGCGCTAAAAAGCGGCGATCTCACTTTGGAGAAGAAAGGCAAGAAGAACATTTTCTCCGGACGTATCCTCGAGATCGAAGGTCTACCGGACCTTAAGATCGAGCAGGCTTTTGAACTTTCCGATGCCTCCGCAGAACGCTCAGCCGGCGGCTGCAGCGTTCGTCTAAATAAAGAGCCAATCATCGAGTACTTCAAGTCAAACATTACGCTGCTACGCTGGATGATCGACAATGGCTATCAGGACGCGCGCACTCTAGAGCGACGTGCACAAGCAATGGAAGCATGGCTGGAAAACCCAGAACTGCTAGAACCTGATGCAGATGCGGAATATTACAAGGTAATTGAGATCGATCTTAACGAGATTACTGAACCACTGCTGGCCTGCCCGAATGACCCAGACGACGTGAAGACGCTTTCCGAGGTACAAGGCACGCAGATCGACGAAGTCTTCATCGGATCTTGCATGACTAACATCGGTCACTTCCGCGCGGCTGCCGAGGTCTTGAAGCAGGTCGACGGTGGACTTCCTGCGAAGCTTTGGATCGCGCCTCCAACGAAGATGGATGAGCATCAACTCAGCGAAGAAGGAATCTACAATATATTCGGCGTCTCCGGTGCAAGAACCGAGATGCCGGGCTGCTCACTATGCATGGGCAACCAGGCACGAGTCGCGCCAAACTCTACGGTGGTCTCGACCTCTACGCGAAACTTCCCCAACCGGCTCGGCCAGGGAGCGAATGTTTACCTCTCATCCTCCGAGTTGGCAGCGGTCTGTGCGGCTCTCGGTAAAATTCCAACCATGGATGAGTATATGAGCTACATGGGCAACATCAACACCATGGCTGATAGCATCTACCGTTATATGAATTTCAACGAGATTGCGGACTTTATGGAAGCCGCGGACCGGGCGAAGAATATTCCCGTGACTAGCGTACAGGAAGTTGCCTAGTAGAACGTGGTTTTCGTTTATAAAAAAAGGTGGCCTAGGCCACCTTTTTTTATTGCTTCACTATTTACTTATCGCCTCTAAACACAAAGATTAGATCGTGCTCTTCTCTACGATTTCAAACAAGTCCTTCGATAGTTGCGCTTGCGCCTTGATCCGCTGAAGTTGTGCCTGCATCAACCCTTGACGCTTAGCGCTGAACTTCCTCCACCGTGTCAACGGTGTTAGGAGTCTCGAGGCAATCTGCGGGTTCAGCTTATCGAGAACCAGAACCTGATCCGCTAAAAATTCATAACCCTCTCCGCTGGCATCATGAAACCCTACATGATTCTGAGCACAAAACGCGCCAATTAGTGAGCGCACTTTATTCGGGTTGCGAATATCGAAGTCTGCATGCTCGAGCAGCAGCTTAACTTTCGCCAAGCTACCCGGCAGCTGACAAACTGCCTGCGCCACAAACCATTGATTGACCACAAGTGGCTCATGACTCCACTGCTGATAAAAACTATCTAACGCATCGCGCTTTAACTCGACGGCTGCTTCTGCTCCACTATTGACTAGGCAGCGTAGGCCCGACAGTTGGCCGGTCATGTTGCTAGCCTGAGAAAACTGCTTGTGCGCCAGCGAAACAGCCTCATCCTTGTCACTTCTCATCATATAAGCCAGCGCTAGATTCTTAAGTGATCTCCTCGCTATTGATTCAGCATCTGCAGCGTACTGGGCGTCGCTCGTGTTATTCGTATACACAGCGAGGAACGATGAATAGAGCTCGGCAGCGAGTCCGTTCAATAGAAACTCATGCACAAAATGAATACTTTCAACATCGGCGACTTCGGATCTCTCTATCAGAAAACCGATCGTGGGGAGACTAAGTAGCTGCGCTACCATTGCCTTATCCACGCCTGCGCCCGACAGAGTCGAATTGAGCACACCGCTATAGGCATCAACCAAACTCTGCGGAAGAACTAGGTCCCTGCCCGCCGCTAGATCCGACTGAAGCTCGCCGATGAGGCCGATAGCGAGCAACTGAGAAGCGTTCCAGCGGTTGAAGCCATCACTGTCGTTGACCATAAGGAATAACAGATCGGCGCGGGAGTATTCATAGCGCAGCCGCACTGGCGCGCTAAAGCCACGTAGTATTGAGGGTATCGGCTCAGACTCCAAGTCCTCGAAAACGAAGCGCTGTTCTGCTTTGGTTAAGGAGAACACCCTGTCGGTTTCGCTAGTCGATGCATCTTCCCCTACCAACCTCAACGGCATGTCTTCACCATCGCTTCCCAGCAAGCCCAGCCTTAAGGGAACCGTCAATGGCTTCTTGTTCGACTGCCCTGGAGTATCAGGGCAGGATTGGCTAACATGGAGAGTGTAGCGCTTGCTATCGGCGTCGAACTCGCTCCGGATAGTAATCACAGGCGTGCCAGCCTGATAGTACCAATTTCGAAACTGGCCGAGGTCGATGCCACTGGCATCTTCCATGGCCTTCACAAAATCCTCTGTAGTCACAGCTTGTCCATCGTGCCGTTCAAAATACAAGTCACTGCCCGCCCTGAATTTATCAGGCCCGAGTAACAAGGCGATCATCCGAACAACTTCTGCTCCTTTTTCGTAGATGGTAACCGTGTAGAAGTTCGATATTTCCATGTAAGAGTCAGGTCGCACCGAATGAGCCATGGGGCCGCCATCTTCGGCAAACTGCACGGTCTGCAGGAAGGAGACATCCCCAATCCGCTTCACAGTAGGCGACCCCATATCCGCAGAGAACTCAGAATCACGATAGACAGTAAACCCTTCCTTCAAGCTAAGTTGAAACCAATCTCTGCAAGTGACTCGATTGCCAGACCAATTGTGAAAATATTCGTGAGCAACAACTGCTTCGACCTGCTGAAAAGAAAAATCGGTTGTGGTCTCGGGACTGGCAAGCACACAGGAGGTGTTAAAAACATTCAGGCCCTTGTTCTCCATCGCACCCATGTTGAAGTCATCGACAGCGACGATCATGAATATATCGAGATCATACTCACGGCCATATACATCCTCGTCCCAATGCATCGAGTTTTTCAGCGACAGCATCGCGTGGTCGCATTTGTCGATGTCTTTTTTCTCGACAAATATACGCAGCTCGATCTCTCTATTGCTGCAGGTTACAAAAGTATCATCAAGGCTCACCAGGTCGCCCGCGACCAAAGCAAACAGATAGCTCGGCTTCTTAAACGGGTCTTCCCAGGTTACCCAGTGCCTGTCGGGCGCGCTATCTACCTCACCGCTGGCTATATTATTGCCGTTGGAAAGCAACACCGGATACTTGCCTTTTTCTGCTACTACCGTGGTTGTAAATTTCGACATGACATCAGGCCGGTCTAGATAGTAAGTGATGCGACGAAAGCCTTCTGCCTCGCACTGCGTACAGAACATTTTCTTCGACTTATACAAGCCCTCTAGCGCTGAGTTATTTTGCGGCTCGATTCTTGTATGACACTCAAACAGAAATTCTTCGAATGATGCACCTAGAAAGCCGTCAAGCGCCGGGATAGTAAGGCAGTCATCGTCTTTTAAGTATTGGCTAGGATCCAGAAGCTGTCCGTTAATAAGAATCTTCTCTAACTCCAACAACTGACCGTGTAACTGCAAGCTATTTGTATCTGAGGCGCCATCTGTACTATTGCGCTTAAAGAGCAACTTCGAGACAACACTCGCATAATCTTCATAAAGGTCGAAATGAAGATCTGTGGTTTCGATAGTAAAGGGTGGCGGACTATAGTCTTTCAAATAGGTAGTTCTGGCCGATGCGTTTTTCATAGTCTGCAACTCTGTCTGTTAAGGTTTTAAAATTCAAAATATGCCCGTGCGGATTCGCAGGGCACTGCTTATGTTTGACACTTTACTAGTTATCTACTAATTATTTACTATCAACTTACTAACTATGAAGCGCGACCTCATAACCTGCAAAACGGCGCATGTTTATAACTCCCGCATCGAGAATTAAATATTGGCCCTTTATGCCTAACAACGTCCCTTCAACGATAGGAGTTTTATCGAAATTGAGAGACGTTACCTTTTCTGGATAGCTCGCTACAGGATAGTCGATCGATACCACATCGACTCCATTGAGCACGCTAATCGCGAAGAATCCAAACTTGTCTTCTAACTCCTTCAAATCGGACTGACACTTATCAATCAGCCTGGCAGCCTCTGCATGCATATCTAACGGGGTAGCTTCGCCCTTGAGCATATCCCGCCAGTTCGTTTTGTCAGCGACAAATTGCTTAAACATCACCTCTACCTCACCTGACTGGAGTCTGGTGCGCACTCGAATAATGGCGAGGGCCTGTGTCGCTCCCTGATCGATCCAACGCGTGGGAACTTGTGTGCCTCGTGTAATGCCGACCTTGAGTCCAGACGAATTCGCTAGATAGACGATGTGATCTTGCAAGCAGAAACGTTCACCCCAGGCAGGATCGCGGCAAGTTCCTTGGTCGAAGTGACATTTCTCGGGATGAATGATGCAAGAATCACACTCGGCTAATCTCTGAAAACAAGGATAGCAGTACCCAGAATTGAAACTTTTATTTGTTTTGCGCCCACAATTTGTACAATTTATTAGACCGCTGTGTTGCAAGCTAATTTTCCTCTCTATCAGCGGGTTGAGCGGAATTGCCTCCTCGCCTAGACGCAGCTGATATTCAACTGGCTGCGAAAGACGAGTCGACATCTTCCTCAGCGTACCCTGTCCAATATTTTTCATGTCTTGCTCTCTTGTTCGTTCTCTTTTTTATTCGTAGGGCTGCTACTCGTAACTATGGAAATAGTCTGAGTCTGCTCTGCGGCTGACTTGCTTTTGCAACTAGCCGAAAGGTCAAAACCTACTCTATCTTCTTCAGGTAGGTGTTTCGCTTCATACAATATGATTGTCTGCATGCAGAAATCGATTTGCTCCGCGTCCAGACCCGCTCCATCACCCCATTTGCCAATCTCTACGGCAAGTTTAAGAGAGTCGTACACATCCGAATTCATTTCATCTATCAGTTGTTCGATAGACGCAGGTCTCGTCATGAAAAGCTCTTCGAAACCTTGCTTCTTGCTATCAGACATCACATCCCGCCTCTTATCAAATTACTCATCGCGCTCAAAGCAGCGAACTTCTTCACAATCTACCTGCCTATTGACCCACGACCAAGGGCGAAGCGATACACACCTACTGCCACCAAACCCGCCACCAGGCCTGCCACTAACCCACCAAGGTGTGCGGCATTCGCTACCCAGGACGAGGCAAAGACTTCCATTGCAACCAGCGCGATGACAAAGACCACAAACATTTTGTTATTGATGAGTAGATTGCTGCGCGGCATGAAGGTATGCACTATCCATGTATAACCAACCAAACCATAAACCACTCCTGACATGCCGCCGAAGTTATTGTAGCCACTAGTCAGATATTGCGCGGTATTCCCGGCGAAGGAACAGGAAAGTATCAACATGATGAATAACCAGCGCGGTTGCGCACCCTCTAATTGACGCCCAAAATACCACAGCCACATCATGTTAAACACGAGATGTAGCTCTCCGAAATGAAGCAACATGGGGCTCAAACTACGCAGCAGCTCCACAGGACTATCCAAGCTTGCAAGCAAAGGAAGTAGCCCCGAAGTATCTAACACCGGATAAAACAGAATCGCCACACGTTGTGGCTGAGTCCCAAGCAAGCTGAGCAAGGCAACCAATAAGCACGCCAAAATAAGACTAAAACTTACCGGAGCGCCTAGGAAGGCTTGAATGAGTTTGCTGATCAAGGTAATTGGACTGAACAGAGGCTGTAAATTATGAGCAGCCTGACTCTCTAGAGTAGAGTCTTTATCAAATGGCCAATTCGTGAGAGCTTCACGTACCAGAGCCGCCTGCTGATCACCTTCAACCCAGATCACTTGCTGGCCAGATTCCTCATTGATGCGGTGACCAATGCCCTGACTCTGCAAGAATCGACTGAAGCGCAACAAGTTGACTTCTATGGGCAGGCTCGCCGCTCTAATCATCATCCC
This sequence comes from uncultured Gammaproteobacteria bacterium, assembly GCA_913058275.1. Taxonomy (GTDB): domain Bacteria; phylum Pseudomonadota; class Gammaproteobacteria; order Pseudomonadales; family Pseudohongiellaceae; genus UBA9145. The sequence continues at coordinate 9,837 of CAJXQP010000035.1, forward strand.
TAACCAAACGACTGCCCCAGCCTAATTTACTACGACAAGCCTGATAGAAGGTGTGCTCTGGCGGATGAATGAGTTTCAACGGCACATCTTTCTTGCGCACGATGAATTCATCTCCTGCTGATGCGGTATATAACACCTGACCATCACAGCTGACCTGTGGCTCAAGAGTTTCTTGAGGAGAAACCACTATGCGAATTTCACTGTCACCATCTACTACGATGGGACGGTTACCCAATGAGTGAGGATACATGGGCACCAGCACGACCGCGTTCAGACCCGGATGCATTATTGGACCGCCGGCAGACAACGCGTAGGCGGTAGATCCTGTAGGTGTGGCGACGATAAGGCCATCCGAGTTCAGGCTATAGACAAAGATACCGTCGACGAATAATTCGAACTTAATCATCTGCGCCGCCTTTCCAGGATGCAATACAACATCATTCAAGGCAGAACCAAGATGGTGATCTTCAGAGTTTTTTGAGGAGTTTAGACGTACTACGACGTCGAGCAGGAATCGAGAGTCGACACTGTAGCTACCATCTAAGACCGCGCTAATACCCTCTTCCAATTCGTCGGGAAGGATATCCGTAAGAAAGCCCAGCTGTCCGCGATTTATACCAATTACCGGCACCTGATCGGACGCTACAAACTTGGCCACGTTTAGCATGCTGCCATCGCCACCGACCACAATCACCAGATCACAGAACTTCGAGAGTTCTGCACGCTTGCATTGCTTCTGCCCGTGACCGCTCACCAGTTCCGCAGTCAGATCGTCTACGAATACAGTTAGGTCCTTCCCTCTCAAAAAATCCAACAGACGACGCAATGTATCGACCACTGGCGCATTACCAGAACGGCCCACGAGCCCTATGTTGTTGAATTCTGCCATCGCTAAACCCTTAGCTATTTGGTTCGAGGATTTTCAATTCAGCCAGGCTGCTTTACCTCCCCCAAGAGCAGATCAGTATATCACAGCGAATGGCTCTCAATTCACCGTATCCTCGCCATCCTTTTGGTCACAAAGCTGTCTGGGCATTGAGTAAAACCAAGTTAGGGGCCCGTATCGCACAATTCGTCGATTGAAATCGGGGCACAGGGAAATCTAAGCACAAAGCATGAGCGTAGATGAGGATAATTAGTAAAATCAGAAACTACTCGATACTAAACTGATGAGGCTCACGCGTGTACACCAACTCGCCGCTGCTCTCTACCCAATACGCAATGTACACTGCTAGCTTCTGATTCGAGAACGCTGGGCCGAAGCGAAAACCATCCAATAATGTAAGATGCTCAAGCGTTCGCAGCGGACGCTTGCCGCTGAACGCGATCAAGCCTTCTAGTGTCTTATCCCACTCTTCCAACTCCCCCGATTCGTTCAGCTGGTAAAAACCCTGACCTTCGAGCCCAATCAGCACATAGATACTACCGTGCAGACCAACGTGTCGCACGTCTATCTCTACATCAGCTTCTAGGCTTACCGAATCTATATTACTAACCTTCTTCGTGAAGGATAAGCCGCCATCGCTGCTCGCCGCGATAGATATTTTAGCGGTACTCGCTTCTCCAGATCTAGTGGAGATAGTTTTTCCCGGTAAGTCAGGCACCCTCGTGGGAAAATAATTCGCAATCTGGTGCCGAACAAGGTTTAGAGACTGCACGGCATCCGCGCCAAACTCATGATCGGCATCGACACCACAATCAAACCCTAGACAGTCTTGAAGCGGGTTGGAGAAAAGCGATACTCGTGTCTCAGCGTTAAACGCCCCAGGATAGGCCATTATCGTAACGAACTGGCCTTCGACTCCGTAGCCAGTTGAAAAATTAAAAGTGCCGCCACTGCCATCTTCTAAATGCGAGTGGCTTAGCCCCATGTTATGTCCCAGCTCATGAGCGGCAACTAGATCGACCGGGCAGTCGACAGCAATATGCGAATAGGCGGTATTGCGCTCTGCCACACTGCTAAAGTCGCCATTAGTTCTAAACCCGCCTATCGGTGCCAATCCGCAACGTCCCTCACCGGCTTTCGTTGGCCGAAACAAAATAACTAAATCAGCTCCATAAGTATCTCGCAGACTATCTACGCTGCTAAATGCACTATCCGTCTTCTCTATAAGATGATTGAGGGCCGTGCCCATATCATCACTGTCGTTGTAGTTAACTAGCCCGTGATAGACCGGGCGCAGGATGATCTTGACGCCACTGTCCGCATAGATTTGATTTGCCACGCTGATCAACTGGTTTATTCGAGTCTGGACACCATGGGGATAGAGGGCAGCAGCACCCGGTGTATAGAGAGTTAATACATCGATAACTGAATTACGGTTATCCACAGAGCTGGGATCAGCAGCATCGGTAGACAGCAACAGCTCATTGAAGTCACTGATGCCATCGCCATCGCTGTCTACTCGAACATCTTCGACTATATTTATAACGCCATCCACCCGCAGGTTACCCATGACCACCGAGCTGGTAACACGAGGCTTTGCCCGATCATCCGTTGCGACGCTGTAACTGAAGGACTTTTTCTCTCCAGGCAGGAAATCTCCAAGCTCACAATAGATGGTTTCCTGAAGTGAAAGGCTCAGTTGCTGACGGCACTCAATTGGAGCCGCAACTAATTCGCTATTCTCGAGAACGAAAAAGATTTCCACATATAGATCGTTATGCGATTGATCACTTATGTTTTCAAACTCGAGACTGACATCTATCGAGTTACCGACCAATACGCTATCACTAGAGAAATTTTGAGTAAGTCGAAAATTACCTGGATTAATATCAGGCGTGCTCACTGCTGCCGTATTGACGTCTTTGTTTACAGATGATGACTGCGAACTCACGCCATCGATCAGCATAGGGAGAATCGATATTAATTCTGGCTTAGGCTTCTGCAACGTATCATTACTACCGGGCTTATCAATAATGATGTAATCATTCTGAAAACCCTGTTCGATACCGGCGAGGCTACCCGGCTTATAGATCCAACCCTGATAGTGCTCGATGTCTGTATTCGCGATCGCGTATAGCTGGAAGGTCTCACCGTCGCTACTCAGATGTCCGAACAGACTGCGCTGCCCTTGGGTGATAGTCAGCGAGAAGAGCCTGTCGTCATCGCGCCCCTGCGCCCCGATAACTCGATCGCCATTCACATAACGGTCCAGAGTCACAACTTGCAATTGTATCTGCCTGCTCGCGGAGATTTGTACGCTCAAATAGGCGCCTATGCGAATACCGTCCAACTGAGTGCTATCCAGCGCTATTGGCTGCGATATCGCTGCATAGGTCGGCGGCGCCTGTTGGCTATCGAGCTGTTGTATCGGATAGATGAAAGCTTGCTGCCCATATAATGGAACCATCCAAAGCAGGAACAGCATAGCGAGGACCCGGCTCAAACCGTTCCTTATTAATATCTGCTTGATTGGAAGTGATATGGACATGGCGATGATTAGTTAGCAGCTGCTAGCACTTCTCAACTAATTCTCTCCTCAGTCAGAGTGGGCGCGAGGTGTTACAACATGGCCCGAGAGCCTGTTATTTTAGCGACTAATCCACCACATTGCTATCTTGAGCTCAGGGCGTAGTGGCTATTTAATATGACTATAATACATTATATAACCGCAGTATATATTTGTTTTTATTACTTTTAATTGCGAAATCCACCGCTATGTATCGCAACTATTTCGGTCCCCGCCGAGATTACTCCCTTCTCAATCAAATCAAAAAGGGCGTAGAACAGCTTACCGGTGTAAACCGGCTCCAGCGGTAAATCGGAGAATTCAGCGAACTCGCTCAGAAATGACTGCAAGGCAGGGTTGCTGCGCGCATAACCACCACAGTGGTGAGCGTCATCGACGCGCCAACCAATGGGATCGGTACAGGCACTGGCCTGCAATTGACCCAAAATTTCAGCCTGCAGATAGCCATCACCCTTCAAAACACTGATTCCCAACACGTCGGGAGCACTTTCACTCTCAATTTCAGACAAACCCTTTATCAGGCCCGCCATTGTCGTGCCTGTGCCACAACATAGAGCTACTAGCTGCTTTGAACCTGGTTTCTGCCACTTCAGTAACGATGCAATCTCTTCGCAGCCTTTGATTGCCAAAGAGTTGCTGCCTCCCTCGGGTAGTAGGTGAAAGTCTCCGAACCTAACACGCAATCCTTCTAGGAACTCTGGCTCTAGCTTATGCCTATAGTCTCCCCGGCTTACCGGCAACAAGGTCATTCCCTGCTCCTTGGCAAAGGCGAGGACCGGATTTAATGGCTCCGGCATTTCTCCCCGCACGACGCCAATAGTCCGTATTCCAAATAGCTTGCCCGCAGCCGCTAACGCATGAAGGTGATTAGAATAGGCTCCGCCGAAACTTAGAATTGGAAGGTCCGGCTGCTGCTGAAATTCGAGCAGATTGTATTTCAGCTTGTACCATTTATTGCCCGAAAGCAGTGGATGGCACTTATCCAAACGCAGTACATTCAAAGACACGCCTGAACGCCGCAGTAATTCGCAGTGCAGAGCATCAATTGGCGGTTTGCTAATAGCAATATCTACTGGCATAGGTATTGGCGTAATAAGACGTTATAAATAGTGAGGCAACAGGAATAGAGGGAAAGACTGAGGAAATCTTACAAGAAAAATGGCGGACCGGACGAGACTCGAACTCGCGACCTCCGGCGTGACAGGCCGGCATTCTAACCAGCTGAACTACCGGTCCGCAAAATGCTACTTTTACACTGGTGGGTGGTACAGGGGTCGAACCTGTGACCTACGGCTTGTAAGGCCGTCGCTCTACCAACTGAGCTAACCACCCTCCTCAGAGAGAGGCGCATTCTACCGAAATATCGGTCGGTGTCAAACATTTCAGTTGCAGGTTTGTGTACAAGGAAAGATCCGCAAATTACCATAGGCCAACTTTTCAAATGACCGGTATACCCATGGAAATTTTCAAGGAATTTACCTTTGAGGCGGCACACCTTCTACCCAATGTGGCAGAGGGACATAAATGTGGTCGGCTGCACGGGCACTCTTACCATATCAGACTTTATCTTGACGGCACCGTCGGCGACAAAACCGGTTGGGTAATGGATTTTGGCGATCTGAAAGATTACTTCAAACCGGTCTATGACCAACTCGATCATCATTATCTCAACGAAATCGACGGACTGGAAAACCCTACCAGTGAAAATATCGCACGGTGGATCTGGGCACGGTTAAAACCCACCCTCCCCCTGCCTGTCTCTTATACACATCTGACGCTGCCGACG
>CAJXQP010000036.1 GCA_913058275.1 uncultured Gammaproteobacteria bacterium
AGGCCAATAAAAGTAGCATTTGAACTGTGCGTCGAGCATCATAAATAATCATTTTTTCACCTTTTTCTTATTGTCATGATTGAGAGTGTTGCTAAAATTTATGTTCAAAAAATATTTTTTTATTTTCGAGCGCCTTATAAACCAAGCAGTTTTTTATCCAATGACACTGGTGCATTTTCTGTGACCGATATAGCCATATCAGTCCACTCTACTACTTTCGAACAACCAGGAAAACGCCAATCATCATAAAAAATAATCCCATAAGTCGCGGCAATGTTAAAGACATCTGTGGCGCACCCATTAGACCGAACTGATCTATCGTAGCCATAGACAATAGCTGCCCAAGCAATACAAAGGAAACTGCATTCCCAATTCCAAAACGGGGAGCGATCCAAGTCACACTCAGCACATAGAAGACGACGAACAAGCCGCCCAGATAATAATAGAAAGGCGTCGAGGGCGCTGAGAACGATACGGGGACCCCCTCCACTAGCAACAGGTAGGAAAGTGACGCCACCATGGCCACCAGAAAAAGAACGGCAGCTGCCAAAGCAGGACTTTGTAATCTTGTTCCCAGTCCTGCATTAAGGGCCGCCATGATGGGAATACCAATACCTGCGAACAGCATCGTCACTGCATAGACGGTTGAATTTTGCGAAATTTCAATCACTCAAAATCACCTCTAGTGTCGAATCTGAAAATTTATTCTAATTTATTAAGACTAGCCCGGTGGTTATAATAGCAAAGCCGCGAAGAACACTTTTGGTCACTAATTTAAGTCTGCCGCAAATTCTTTCAGCTTGTCGATGCTCACTATCTCCAGGGCCCGCTTGTGAGTGCGCGTTAGGTAAACCTTAGGCGCCATATCCTGCTCATAAGCTTCCAGCCACCGCGCAGCACATAGACACCAGCTGTCGCCCGGACTCAGTCCTGAAAACCCAAAGTCTGGCATGGGCGTGGAAAGATCGTTGCCGCGAAATCGTGAATATTGTAGGAATCGCTCGTCGACCCGGACGCATACCGTGTGCGAACCCGGATCGTCATCGCTCGTATTGCAGCAACCGTCGCGATAAAACCCAGTAACGGGATCAGTGCCACAAGGCACTAATTCTTCATCGAATACATTGAGTGAGTCATCCATCTCCTACCCCTTCATTACCGTCTTAGTAGCATAAACCAGCGACCGACATGGAGAACATTCGCCAATGCGGCCGCAAAATACGTTAGCGCCGCCGCCTTCAGTACCTGTCGAACGGCGGGCATATGTGCCGGTTCTATGTATTCGCCTTCGATTAGGACAGGCAATGCCTTGTTAAAACTCGCGTCCCATTCTTCGGGCAAAATAATTAAGTAGGCAAAGGCACCTGCAAGCTGAAGTAACAAACTTAGTGCTATAACTCCACCTATCACCAGCGGCATGCGAATAAGCAGCGCAATAAAGGGAATCGTCATCATGATGACAACGCCAACCCGATTGAGCTTGGTAGCCAGAGGAAGATAGCGTTTACGTAGCTCAAATATTTTTTCCCCACGATGAAACTGCATGGCATGACCGACCTCATGTGCCGCTACCGCTACAGCCGTAAGCGATCTACCGTTGAAGTTGTCCGGGCTTAGCCGAACGACAGGTCCGGAAGGGTCGAAGTGATCGGTATTCGGCGCTGCCTCTTCGACAGTGATACCGGTTAGCTCGAAACGCTCTATCAGGTGCTTCGCTAGCTCACCGCCGGTGCCCGGCAATTCTGCAATCTCCTTGCTGTGCTTGGACATAATATGGCGCACCCAAAAGCTTGGCACATAGACCAAAATCGCCAGTACAGCACCAACAATCAGCAAAGGCATTCTTTATCTCATTAGGTAACGCGACTGTATTTAGGTGGAACAGTTGTGCCCACAGGCTCGGTTGGAACAGTTCCGGGAGCTTGATACGCCAACTCTCGAAACCAAAAATTACAGGCCCATTTCTCGCCCTTCAGAACGGGCATACCACCATGCAGACTGTCCCGGTGACGGACCGTGCTGCCCTCATGGCAATTATGAAACAATACCATCCGCCCCTTCTTAGCTCAAATTTCCAAGTCTAGGTTTGGGAAGGATGTCTCGCCACCGTCTTCTACTTCATTTAGGTAGAGTGGACAGGTAACCATGCGCTGGCCAATGCCTGCTTGAGCTTTGGCTGTGCCGCGCTAAGCACGTGTTCAACCTCACTATCGCTTAAGAAATCTTCGAAGACACAAACCAGCGGCTCATCGTTAACTTGAATACCGGTTTCGTGAAACTTGCGAAGCTTCGCGGTCATCTTCAGACTCCTACTAAGGATCAAGCTCTAGTGAATTCTCGAATAGTCTCAAAAACCGTTTAGGGTCGCGTATCGATCTCGGTGAAATGAAGCATCACCCAAGAATTGTTGAGCAACTCGCGCACGCTTGATGAAAAAGCCTACATCGAATTCATCAGTCATACCTATACCGCCGTGCATCTGTATGCCTTCGTTACTCACGAGGAAAAAAACCTCGGAGAGCTTCGCCTTGGTCATGCTAGCAAGTTCTGCTCGCTCAGCCTGAGTCGTATCAGGGTCATCCAGACCCGCTAAGGCCGCACGAACAGCTGACTTACAGAGTTCTATCTCACTGTACATCTCTGCGGCACGATGCTGAAGCCCCTGAAAGGAGCCTATCAATACACCGAATTGTTCGCGCTGCTTCAGAAATTCCAAAATGCTCTCGAAAACCGCCTGCATGCTACCCAACATCTCGGCAGCAATTCCTATGCGCGCGATATCCAGCACCGAATCCAGTCCATTAAAACCTTGGTCCAGTTCTCCCAGAAGAGCATCCTCGGCAACGACTACATTATTAAATTGGATATTGGAAGAGTTACGGCTATCCACCATGATAGTGCGAACAACGTTAAGTCCTTCGGCGTTAGCATCAACTAGAAACAGCGATATTCCCTGCTCGCCAATAGTCTCCCCGGATGTTCGCGCAGCGACAATTAGCACGTTCGCAATATGTCCATCGAGTACAAACGTCTTGCTGCCATTCAGAGCGTAACCACCGTCAACCTTTGTTGCAGTAGTCGCTATCTTGCTGGGATTGTGGCTCGTGTGTTCATCGAGCGCCAATGCTGTGAGCAGCTCGCCAGCGACAATTTTCGGTAGTAAGTCTTGCTTCTGTGTTTCATTCCCCAGTTGGACAATGGCAGTAGCACCGACTAGCACAGTGGAAATCAACGGAGAACTAACCAGTGTCTTTCCCGTTTCTTCCAAGACAACACCGAGCCCACCGTAGCCAAAATCGAATCCGCCGTAATCCTCTGGTATAGTCATGCCTGCCCAACCGAGCTCGATAATCTGCGACCATATCGCCTGGTCGTAGCCTTGCTCATCCTTGCTATCACGCAGTCCTCTAAGCACTGAAACTGGCGCATTCTGCTCGCAGAAATTCTTTGCCGAATCTTTTAGCAACTGCTGGTCTTCACTTAACACTAAAGCCATTATTCAAACCTTCCTTACACTGTTATTCGATTCAGAAGACTACTTCTGGGCCAGACTTAGAATGTCGGGTAAGCCCAACACGCGTTTGGCAATTACATTTAACTGCACTTCCGATGTGCCGCCTTCGATGGAGTTCGCCTTGGAGCGCAGCCATTCGCGAGTCAGCTGCAACTCTTCATCACTAAAACCTGCGCCTTCCCAACCTAAACCCTGGCTTCCGATCGCTTGCAACATTAATTCGTAGCGTCGTTTATTCAATTCGCAGCCATAGTTCTTCAGCATCGAGGAAGTTGCGTTCGGCCCCTGCCCCTGCTTGGATTCTTCTACCGAGCGTCTTGATGTATGAGCGAATGCGTCGGCGTCTATCTTGAAACGCGCAATCTGATCGCGCAGCACCGGATCTGATAGCTTTTTTGTATCGCCGCGATAATGCATGGCGGTGCCTTCCAAACTTGAAATGGTAGACGTGGTGCCACCGTTATCAGATTGGCCAGCGCTTAAACCGAAACCAGAAATCATCGTGCGCTCGTGCTGTAATAAACGTTTGGCTATGCTCCAACCTTCGTTGAGGCGACCTATTAAATTGCGCGCGGGCGCTTTTACGTCGTCAAAAAATGTTTCGCAAAACGGAGATGACCCACTGATCAACTGAATAGGTTTAGTTGATATGCCTTCGCTGGCCATATCGAACAAGATAAAACTAATGCCTGAATGCTTCGGGACGTCGAAGTCGGTGCGCACGAGACAGAATATCCAATCGGCCTTGTCGGCATAGGAGGTCCATACCTTGGAGCCATTGATGAGGTAGTTGTCTCCCTGCAATTCTGCCTTGGTGGAAAGGCTTGCAAGGTCCGACCCGGAGCCCGGCTCAGAATAACCCTGACACCAGCGAATTTCGCCGCGCACGATCTTCGGTATATGCTCCGCCTTCTGCTGATGACTGCCGTATTCCAGCAGCACCGGACCCAGCATGCTGATACCGAAACTCGTCAACGCAGGTCGTGCATTAATTCTAGCCAATTCCTCGCCCAATACGATCGCCTGATCCTTGTCCAGACCCCCGCCACCATACTCAGCTGGCCAAGAGGGACAAGTCCACCCCTTCTGTGCCATCCGCTGTAGCCAAATTTCGCTATCGGGATTGGCAAACTCAGCATTGCGCCCGCCCCAGACAACTTCCTCTTGTACCATTGAGGTTCGCATCGACTCTGGGCAGTTTTGCTCCAACCAGGTTCGGGTCTCGATTCTAAATTCTTGTTGGGACTGCAAGGCAAGCCTCCTATCTATTCAATCTACAAATTAAATTTCTATGCATTACTAAACAAGCTAACCGGTAATCAGAACTTGGCGCCCCTGTACCTTACCCGCCTTAAGATCTGCTAATGCCGCAGAAACTTCGGACAGTGGTCGCTCGTGTATCTCGATTGGCGCGATCTTGCCCGCGCGCACCAACTCCATGAGTTCGGCCATATCTTGTGGCGTTCCCACGTAACTGCCTTGAATAACGCGCGCATTCATCGGTATGAATGGGATAGGCATATTTAATGCTCCGCCGAAGAGGCCGACGATGACCAACATGCCGCCCTTACGCAGGCAGCCCAGACCATAATTCACCGACGCTTCTGCGCCAACGAAGTCTAGTACCGCGAACGCACCGCCGGTTGCCTTACGAAGCGCTTTCGAAGTCTGTGGATCGGAAGAATTAAATGTTCGAGTTACACCAAGCTCCCGCGCTGCTGCTAGTTTTGACTCATCGATATCGACCACAATTGGATCGATTCCCATTGATGAGATTGCGATCTGAATTGCCATCATACCAACGCCGCCAGCACCGATGATGACCAACGCGTCATCATCATGAAGCTCGCCAACTTTCTTTAGAGCACTGTAGGCAGTGAGACCGGAACAAGCATAAGTTGCTGCCAAGGCATCGGACACATCCCCTTTGTCGAACAAATAACGACTGTGAGGAATAATCACATGATCGGCGAAGCCGCCGTTGACTGCGATGCCTAGAGCGCGACCGGGCGTACAGAGCTGTTCTTCGCCGCGTTTGCAGGCTGCACATTCGCCACAACCTATCCAAGGATAGACTACCCGGCGATCACCAACCTGTACGTCCTGAGCATCAGGGCCTACAGCTACAACTTCTCCAAATATCTCATGACCCAGCACCATGCCCTCTCGGCCAACTTCAAGTTGCTTGTCGTTGCCAAGATTAAAAACACCATCATGCATGTGTATATCGGAGTGGCATACACCGCAAGCGATTGTTTTAACCAACACTTCGGTACCTTGAGGGACGGGCGTCTGGGACTCTACTGCTACCAGAGCCGCACCGCGCGAAGCCGTTTGATATGAAATCATGTTGTAGTCTCTTTTAATAAAACCATTTAATTGATAATGAACGTATGAAACCCCTTAACTAGCAGTTCTATCCATTATCCGGTTCCCACTGTGCAAAAGTTTTACCTTCTTTCGCTAATTTTTCTAATAGCGGAGCTGGCTTCCAATACATCTCGCCGTCGCGCTCTCTGAACTCACAGATCTTGTCGTAGACATGCTTCAGTCCTACCTGATCGGCGTAATGCATAGGCCCGCCTTTAGCTGCTGGGAATGCATAGCCAAACACATAGACAACATCGATGTCGCTAGGACGCTGAGCGATACCTTCTTCAAGGATCAGTGCGCCTTCATTGATCAGCGGATAGAGACAACGCTGCAAAATTTCTTCGTCGGAGATATCTCGTTGCTCGAGATTTAACTTCGCCGCTTCATCCTTAATCATCGACTCGACTTCCGGGTCTGACATGCGACGCCTAGTCTCGGGATCGTATTTATAGAAGCCGGAGCCAGTCTTCTGGCCGTGACGGCCCATCTCAACAAGTAGCGTACCCATGCGATAGAGTTTTGGGTCGTCAGGCAGATCCGTGCGTCCCTCGCGTGCCTTGTAGCCAACATCCAGACCTGCGAGATCGCCCATAGCCAAAGGACCCATCGCCATACCAAATTTTTCTAATGCTGAATCGACCTGCGCTGGCGTACAACCATCCATCAACAACATCTGCGCCTCGCGGCCATAGCCACCTAGCATACGGTTCCCGATGAAGCCGTAGCACACTCTTGATAGCGCGCATACCTTGCCAATCTTCTTGCCGATTTTCATAGAGGTTGCTAAGGCATCGTCAGCAGTCTTCTCGCCGCGAACGATTTCCAATAGCTTCATAACATTAGCCGGACTAAAGAAATGCAGTCCCAGCACGTCCTGTGGTCGGTTAGTGGCAGCAGCGATGGCGTCCACGTCTTGATAAGAAGTGTTTGTCGCTAGGATTGCACCTGGCTTACAGACTGCATCCAATTTCGCAAAAATCTCTTTCTTGAGTTCTAGATTCTCGAAGACAGCTTCAATGACTAAATCGACATCGCCTAAATCTGCGTAATCAGTTGTGCCAGTAATTGTACTGATCAAAGTCTCCATCTTGTCCGCAGGGAGCTTTCCTTTGGCCACGGTTATCGTGTAGTTCTTGCGAATGATCTTCATGCCACGCGCAAGCGCTTCGTCATTAATCTCTACCATGACAACGGGAATGCCTACATTCGCGAAACACATGGCAATACCGCCGCCCATAGTGCCGCCGCCGATGATGGCAACCTTCTTAATGTCTCGTAGCGGGGTATCTTTAGGCAGGTCTTTGATCTTCGCAGCTTGGCGCTCTGCAAAGAAGATATGGCGCATAGCTGCCGACTCTGGGGACGTTACCAATTCACGGAACAATTCTCGTTCTCGCTCTAAGCCTTCATCCATAGGCAGATTCACCGCTGCTTCGATGCAAGACACGATCTTATCTGGAGCTATCTGCCCGCGGGCGCGCAAGGCAAGCTTCTTTCTAGCAGCGTCGAAAAAACCAGGCTCAATAGTTGAAGCATCGATAGTAATGTCGCGAACTCTCTTCAATGGAGCGCCGGAGGCCACCAAATCACTTGCATACTTAATCGCTGCCGCCTGCAGATCATCGCCTTCGACGACTTTATCTACCAGACCCATGCTATTTGCCCTCGCCGCCGCAACCGGGTTGCCAGTAGTGATCATATCCAGTGCTGCTTCCACCCCAGCCAGTCGCGGTACACGCTGTGTTCCGCCGGCTCCCGGAAGAAGACCTAACTTAACCTCTGGCAAGCCAACCTTTGCTGACGCAATAGCGCAGCGGTAGTGACAGGCAAGAGCAACTTCAAATCCACCACCCAGCGCCGTGCCATGAATAGCGGCTATTACTGGCTTCTTCGAATTCTCAATGGCCGACAGCACTTCTGGTAAACCAGGCTCCATCGGTGGCTTACCAAACTCTGTGATGTCCGCGCCTGCGATAAAGGTACGACCCTCGCAGCGCAACACCACCGCTTCAGATGCATCTTCGGCTGCAGCATTCACAGCATTTAGGATGCCCTCGCGCACTGCTTGTGAGAGTGCGTTAACTGGGGGGCTGTTGACACTGATTACGCCAATATTTCCAACTAATTCATAACTAACGACATTCGACATGTTTATTTCCTGTATTGCTGATATGTGTGTAAGAAGTACTACTCACCAATTTTTATTTAATCAACTCGCTCAATAATCGCGGCAACACCCTGGCCAATTCCGATACAGAGACTGATAGCCGCATAACGGCCACCGGTTCTTTCTAGCTGACGCATCGCCGTGATAGCGATTCTCGCGCCTGATGCTCCTAACGGATGCCCCAACGCTATCGCGCCACCATTTGGGTTTACACGCGAGTCACTAAAATCGACTTCCAACATCTTCAGACAGCCCAGAACCTGTGCTGAGAATGCCTCGTTGATCTCAATGATATCCATATCCTTCAGTTCTAGGTTTGCACGCGCCAGCGCCTTGCGAATCGCGAACACGGGACCTAGTCCCATGACGCGCGGTTCAACACCCGCAACTGCGCCCGCGATAATGCGTACTCGTGGCTTGACCGAATATTTTGCGCCGATAGCGGCACTTCCAACAATAAGTGCTGCCGCACCGTCATTGATTCCACTCGCGCTGCCTGCAGTGACCACGCCATCCGCAGACAGAGAACGCAGTCCACTTAGCACTTCGAGTGTAGAAGAAGGTCGTGGATGCTCATCCGTATCCACACTCAGATCCGGCTTCTTTCGGCCCTGAGGCACGTCGATAGCAATGATCTCATCCTTGAAGAAACCATCGGCTCGAGCTGCCTCGTATTTGGCCTGAGACGCAGCGGCGAAGACATCGCTGTCTTCTCTGGAGATATCCAGATCGCTAGCAATATTATCTGCCGTCTGTGGCATCGTGTCGTTTCCGAACTCGGCTGCGTAGGCGGGGTTTGTGAATCTTGCACCTAGAGTGCTATCTGCGATTTGCTGTCCGCGATCGAATGCGGTGTGCGCCTTGGACATAACGATTGGCGCGCGGCTCATAGACTCAACGCCGCCTGCCAGAAATAATTCGCCCTCACCTGTTTTGACTCCTCTGGCCGCATCTAGCGTTGCCGCTAAACCCGAGCCACAAAGCCTATTCACTGTTAACCCGGCGACAGTCGTTGGCATACCAGCTCGCAGTGAAGCAAAGCGCGCAACGTTGCGGCAGTCTTCGCCAGCGCCATTAGTATTTCCCATGATGACATCTTCATAGGCATCTGCTTCGAAGGCATTTCGCTCAACAACCGACTTGATTGCATGGGCCAATAGATCATCGGGACGAACTGGGGAAAGCGCACCCGCGTGTCGACCGAAGGCGGTACGACCACCGTCATAGATAAATGCATCGCGCTGAGAATTATTAAACATGTTTCACTCTCACTCTGTTTTGTAGGTAGGGGAAATAGTTTTAGGTCAGAATCAACTACAGCTCATTCTTACTGAAACTTATCTACTTCTAATATAACTAATACGAGGTCACTCGCTCTTTCGGTATTGGTTCTCCTTGAATCCAATACCAAACCTCCCTCTGCAGCGGTATATACCGATATTACAGACACGAGGCCGGACATTCTAGCATAGCCATTCGGCCTAGGGTATTGGGCCGAACTCCAGCAATTACGCCGCATGCAGTCGCATCAAACAGACAATTATGCTAGTTTAAAGCCGATACCTCCTGAGCATTCAGGCCCTGCGATTTAAGTACATCACAAGGACTGAACTGCTCAGATTTTGGCTACACTACTAATTCAGGAACTCAGGCAAATAACCCAATGATACGAGACCCAGAAACACTCAAACTACTGGTCGATCTAATCGAGCGCTTTGTGAACGAAAAATTGATTCCCGCCGAGAACCAAATGGCCGAAGAGGGAAAACTATCTGAGGCGCTCCTCGAAGAGATGAAAAACCTAGGCCTGTTCGGCCTGACCATTCCAGAAGAATACGGCGGCCTAGGACTGACCATGGAGGAAGAACTCCTCGTCTCAATGGCGCTGGGCCATACCTCCCCCGCTTTCCGTTCTATCTTGGGAACGAATAACGGCATCGGATCCGCTGCCATTGTGTTCGCAGGAACCCAGGAGCAGAAACAAAAGTACCTACCCAAGTACGCCAGTGGCGAATGGGTGAGTTGTTTCTGTCTAACAGAGCCCGAAGCCGGTTCTGATGCCGCGTCACTTCGAACCACAGCTAGGCGCGAGGGTGATCAGTACATACTGAATGGAACGAAGCGCTATATCACCAATGCGGCAGTAGCCGACACCTTTAACGTCATGGCCCGAACCAATTCCGACATCAAAGGCGCGCGCGGCATCTCATCATTTATAGTTGAGAAGGGCACACCTGGCATCACTTTAGGACCTATCGATAAAAAGATGGGCCAATCTGGCTCCATGACCTGCGACGTCATCTTCGAAGACTGCGCGGTTCCCGCAGCAAATATCATCGGCGAGGAAGGCACTGGGTTTATTACCGCAATGAAGGTACTCGACCGCGGACGCCTGCACATATCAGGCGTTAGTGTCGGCGTAGCAAAGCGTCTCATCAAAGACGCGCTAGACTATTCGATGCAGCGCAAGCAGTTTGGTGTACCGCTGTCGGATCAGCAACTCATCCAGGCAATGCTTGCCGATTCCCAGACAGAAACCTACGCGGCAGAATGCATGATTTTAGAAACGGCGCGTAAGCGAGACAATGGCGAGAATGTCAGTACCGAATCCTCTGCATGTAAGTTGTTTGCGACAGAAATGGTTGGCCGAGTTGCCGACCGTGCCGTGCAAATACATGGCGGTGCGGGTTATATGTCAGAGTATGCAGTGGAAAGATTCTATCGTGATGTTCGTCTGTTCCGACTCTACGAAGGCACGAGCCAGATTCAGCAAATTATCATCGCTCGCAATATGATTAGGGACGCACGGTAGGTAAACGTTGGATAGCCAAAGCACAGCGCAGAAGAAAATCCACGAAGTAATTTTCGGCTACGAGACGAAGGCTGGTAGATGGTTCGATATCCTGCTTATCTTGTTGATAATCATCAGTGTTTCAGCCGTGCTTCTGGATTCGATAGCCTCGGTGCACGCACGCTATAGCGATCTGCTCTATCGGCTGGAGCTAATTTTCACTGTGCTGTTTACCGTCGAGTATGCGCTTCGACTCTATAGCACTCCCGATAAGCGCCGCTACATGTTTAGCTTCTACGGCGTGATAGATCTACTCTCTATACTCCCAACTTATATCGCCTTCTTCTATCCGTCGGCGGTATACCTAATCGTTGTGCGCATAATGCGCGTGCTTCGCGTATTTAGAATCTTAAAACTTATGCGCTATATGGGTGAGGCGAACATGCTCTACGCCGCGTTGCTGCAAGCGCGGCGCAAGATTTTCGTATTCCTGTTCTCGGTAGTTACCCTCATCATTATTTTCGGAGCGCTCATGTTCATCATAGAGGGCGGGGAAAATGGCTTTGATAGCATTCCACAATCAATCTATTGGGCTATCGTAACCATCACCACCGTAGGCTATGGCGACGTTGCACCGCAAACTCCATTTGGGCAATTCATTGCAGCAATCGCTATGATTTGCGGTTACGCCATCATCGCAGTACCAACAGGAATAATCGGCGCTGAGCTCATGCAACAGGTTCAGGATCAGAAAAATACACCGAAGACTCTGGGCAGCGAATGTACAGGCTGCAAGGCAACGGGTCATGACCTAGATGCGCGCCATTGCAAATACTGTGGCAGTCTTATACACCAAAACTAACCGCCGCAAACTCGCAGCCCCTTCCTTCAAGCCTAACGCAGGCGCTAGACATACTGTCTTTTCCTACTACTGCCTATCGACTTGACATACATCAAGAGGCAACAGGAAGATAAAGGTTGCAATAGAGTTATTCAAATACGTCTCAAAGTAAGATTTAGAAATGAGTTAAGGAGAAAACACAATGTATAACACTATTCTGGCCGCTGTAGACTTATCCAAAGATTCCCTAAAGGTGCTCGACAAGGCAGTTGCTGTAGCAAACGGGGACAACAGCAACATCCACCTAGTGCATGTCGTTGAACCGGTTGCCGCTGCATACAGCATGGACATCTATGCAGTTAATGTTATCGAGATACAACAAGAAGCAATCTCAATGGCAGAGAAAAAGTTAAAAGAGATTGCGAAGCAACTGGGTATTGATGAGATTAAAGCACATACGTTACTAGGCGCGCCTGGACCGGAGATTAGAAACCTCGCTGCGGAAATAAATGCTGACGCGGTCGTTATTGGTAGCCACGGACATTCCGGCTGGAAAATATTGCTTGGCTCTACAGCCATCAAGGTACTGCATGGCGCGACCTGTGATGTGTTGACTGTGCATGTGGGCGAAGATTAAGAGAACGAAAAAAATTAAGCCGCAAAGGATTGCGATATCACTCGTTCAGTTATTTAAAAGCAACTAACGCCGCCTAGGTTCCCGCCGCGGCCATCCCTGCGCGCCTGACCTATTCTCACTATAGAAATTGTACAGCCATCACTTTAATGTCACAATTATTACTTATAGACCCACCGCGGACCGAGGCCGGCGATTCGAGAGTAATTATAGTGGCTAATTCAGTAGAGAATAATGCAGATGTAGAAGCAGGTAGTCTAACCGCGGCAAAAGGCAATATCTCCGCACGGCCGAGTGCAACTGTACTAAAAATTTGCCCTCAAAACCCCACTGTGTCCTGCGCCAGTTGCCGTCTTAACGAGCTCTGCCTCCCTTTAGCCCTGAATAAGTCTGAGATACACAAACTAGATGCCATAGTAGAAAGGAACCGACCCTTCACGAAAGGCGATCACCTCTACCGGCAGAGTGATGCGTTTAAATCCGTATATGCAGTTCGCTCCGGAAGTTTTAAGTCCTATTTCCTAAGCGATAATGGTAAGGGCCGGGTCACAGGATTCTATTTGCCGGGTGAAATTATCGGTATGGACGGCATATCGAGCAACAAGTACGCGAACTCCACATTTGCTCTAGAACATTCTTCTATCTGCGAAATTCCTTTTTCACAACTGGAGAAACTCAGTCGAGAACTGCCCTCTCTACAGCATCATTTCTTCGCAATAATGGGCAATGAAATAACAAAAGACCAGCAAGTTCATACGCTTCTCAGTAGTTACAGCGCCGAAGAACGTACCGCGTCCTTTTTATTAGGCCTCTCGAGCCGCTATGCTCGCGTATCGCTATCCCCAACTCGATTCCTGCTTTCTATGACTCGCGGTGATATTGGAGAGTATTTAGGGCTAACTGCAGAAACTGTTAGCCGAATCTTCACATCCTTACAGAAGAAAGGATTGATCAGTGTAGACAATCGAGAGATTGAACTACTTGATATCAAGAGCCTTCGAGACATCGTCAGCTGCGGCACGTAAGCGCTCAAGCATTTAGCCAAGGCAAAAAAAATCGCCGTAGCTTTTGCAAACCACAGCGACTCCTTTTCTAAACAAATTTTCTACAGCAGGTGTTTCTTAAACCATTCCAGACTAGCTGCTGCGGCAGTGTCCGCATCATCACCGCGAAAACCGTGTCCTGCGCCCGGAATAGTGATGAATTCAGTAGTCACGCTTTTCTTCTTAAACTCGGCATACATAATCTGCGAATTGCTAATGTTGACGAGCTCATCAGCATCACCATGTATAAGTAAAGTTGGCGGGTCACCTGCATCTGCGTACAAAATCGGTGATATTGCTGCTGCCTTTTCCTGCGAGAAATTCAGAGCGGGAAACCGATCATTAGGGCCGGTAATCTCGCGCAGATCAACTGGTGGGAAATAGGCAACAACTGCAGCAACATCGTTCGCTTGGCGCATGATTATATCCTGCGAGTCTGCTGTCCCGTGATCTGAATTGAGGCCAAGCATCAAGGACAAATGTCCACCTGCACTGCCACCAATCACCCCAATTCGGTCTGCATCAATACCGTGTTCCTCACCGTGCATTTTTATGTGCCTGATAGCACGACTCACATCAGAGTAAGCCTCGGGCACGACGTACCGTGGCGCGCTTCCGTGATGTACCGGAATGACTGTAAACCCTGCATCCAATAGATAGGCGAATTGTTCTGCACGATTCTCCGGTGGTGCCCAGCGGGAATACCAACCGCCACTGACCATGTACACAATGGCGGCACCATTGGGGTTCGCCGGTTTAATTACGTCATAAACTAGCGCCATTCCATCTTTATGACCGTAGACTACATCTGCATCGATGTAATCGTTGGCAAAACTATTTGCAGCAAACACGAATAGCGATGTGACTAGAATCAGACCTTTCATTATCATTCGATTTTGCATAACTTATCTTCTCCTTACGTAATAGCGTTTATTAGTTATTTTGCAGCAGATTCGCTGGCGCATACTGATCGGTAAGAACACGGCGACTCATATCCCAGTCAACGCGTGTAGAGAGACGGGCAGGATATTCGAGCAATGGCACTCCATATTTTTCCAGCGAGGGAGCTAGAGACTGCGCTTGAGTAATTAGATTTCCGCGAGGTGGCAACGGGTCTAGCTGCGTAATTATCATGCGATTACCACTGCCGGGTAGTTTGAAGTTGAAGAACTCGCCAAACACGCGCTGATACGTTACAGACTCATGATCATAGAAGCGGCTGGTAGAGAATGTATTCGCAACTAACACGGCATCTTCCGTCATAATCTGCTTAACTTCTTCAAGGAACTCCCTAGTCAGCAAATGTTCGGGTATGTAGTCGCCACCGAAAGCATCGAGAATTATGTAGTCGTACTTCTCTCCAAGGATACCGGCGCGCTTTACGAACACCCTAGCGTCATTAACTGCCACGCTCATGTTTGCATTCTCTTCAAAAAAGAAAAACTCTTTCGCGACATTCACCACCGCTTGATCAACTTCTACCACATCTATCTGTGCATCGGGAAACAAGTCATTGAATGCCAGGGGAAGAGTTCCTCCGCCAAGCCCCGCTATAAGTATCTTCTTCGGCTGGGGCGTTAAAAGTAAGCCAGCGAAACTCATCTTGGTATAGCTGAATATCAATTCATCGCGGTTACTTACGTTGAGGCAGGTTTGGTTTCTATCACCTCTATGTACATTGAATATCAGCTGTCTCTTATACACATCTCCGAGCCCA
>CAJXQP010000037.1 GCA_913058275.1 uncultured Gammaproteobacteria bacterium
TCTACACCTCTCTATTCGTCGGCAGCGTCAGATGTGTATAAGAGACAGCTCCCATACGGAAGGTCTCTCTCGGAATCATTTGATCCCGAGTTAGTAGCGCCTCGGCATTGCTGCCCAGGTCGATAATAATATTATCACGGGTGACTTTCTTTACCGTTCCAGCAACAAGCTCGCCAATGCGATCTTTATAATCGCCAATTATGATTTCTCTCTCGGCTTCGCGCACTTTTTGCACGATTACCTGCTTAGCAGTTTGTGCAGCGATTCGACCGAATTCCATATTGTCGATCTTTTCTTCGTATACATCTCCGACAGCGAGACCTTTCTTCTTCTCTTGTGCTTGCTCGACAGTAAACTGAGAACCCTCTTCCAGATACTCTTCGTCTTCAACCACCGTCCAGACTCGGAAGGAATCGTAGTCGCCAGTCTCTCGATCAACTGCAACTCGGCAGTCAATCTCGTCATGATCATTAAGCTTCTTCGTGGCCGTCGCTAACGCCGACTCAATCGCTTCAAAAATCACTTCACGCGAAACACCCTTCTCATTCGAGACGGCATCTGCAACCATTAAAATTTCTTTACTCATCATAACAATGTCACCTTACTCAAAGCTTAGATCCGGATATTAATCCAGTGCATGGAGTAAAAATAATCTAGAAAACAATACTGGCTTTTTCAATATCAGAAAATTCTAAGTCATACTCAGAACCTTCAACTAACAAGCCAACAACATCTCCTGAAACTTTTATTATTTGTCCTTTAAATTTACGCCTGCCATCTAATGGCTGTCGTAACTTTAAATCCACTTCGATGCCAACATATTGCGAATAATGCTCAATACAGAACAGTGGCCTATCCATGCCCGGAGATGAAACCTCAAGGGTATACTCTCCAGCTATTGGATCTTCGACATCCATTAATGCACTTACCTGCCGACTGACTTTTTCGCAATCTTCGATCGTGACACCTTCTTCACGTTCGATATAAATCCTCAGCAGGGAATACTTTCCCTGTTGAAGCAGTTCGACTCCCCATAAATCCAAACCTAACGCTTGAATCGTGGTGTCGATCAATTCTGTTATTAGAGTTACGCTACTGCTCACAATACTTTTTACTGCGCATCTGGAACGTATCCCCTAGATACAAAAAATGGGCCAAAGGCCCACTCTAAGATCTTCTTCGCCGACTCAATCTGAGCAAGCGAGAAGCTTGGTGTTTGGTAGTCCGATCAGGACCGCCATACTACAAATATGGTAGCGGGGGCAGGATTTGAACCTACGACCTTCGGGTTATGAGCCCGACGAGCTGCCAGACTGCTCCACCCCGCAACAAATCTTAAACCTGGCTTTGGTTAGAATGATAAATCACCTTACCAACAAACCCTTGTTTTATAAGAAATTTTTCTCTGACAACAAAGCCACAGGCCTATTTCACAAGGGGAGCGAATTATAAGGACTAGTTGGGGCTAAGGTCAAGGTTTTACGCGGCTTTCGCGGGAATTGAGCAATTCCCGCGGACTCGGGCCAAAATCGGCTTGAGGGACCGGTTTTGAAGGTTTGGTGCCGAAGGCCGGACTTGAACCGGCACGACCAGAGGTCACTACCCCCTCAAGGTAGCGTGTCTACCAATTTCACCACTTCGGCTAATTCTATAAATGATCCTAATTATCGCTATCAGGCAGACTAGGCACATCTTCTGCATCAACCGATGGCAGTGGCGTAGCATCTAGCTGAGGCACGTCCGAGACTATCGGAGCTGCCGCTTCCTGCAGCAAGGCTTCGTTTGCCAATGGCGAATTTGCCGCCGAACCGAGGCTTGACTGATTCTTCGCAAATACAGCCAGTGATAGGCTGGTTATGAAGAATATCGTGGCGCCAACGGTTGTGGCTCGTACCAAGAAATTACCAGTGCCGGATGCGCCAAACACTGTTTGGGAAGAGCCTGCGCCAAAAGAAGCACCTGCGTCAGCGCCCTTGCCTTGCTGCAAGAGAACTAGACCCACTATTCCAATGGCTACTATTACGTGTACTACAACTACTATGGTTTCCATGATTCTTAATCCGCGCTTTTACAAATGGATACAAATTCTTCGACCTTCAGTGAGGCCCCACCTACCAAGCCACCATCTATGTCGGCCTGACTAAACAACTCTGTTGCATTGGATGCACTAACACTGCCGCCGTATAAAATTCTTATGACTTGCGCGACAGCCGTATCCGACTTCGCGATGTGTTCCCGCAGCACCCGATGAATTTCCTGTGCCTGCTCTTTGCTTGCCGTCTTTCCTGTGCCGATTGCCCATATGGGCTCATAGGCGAGGACCGCGGATTGTAGTGCTTCTATTCCCGCTGCCTCTATTACTGCATTCAGCTGCGCCAATACAACCTCGGCGCTGGTGCCGCACTCTCGCTGCGCCAATGACTCACCTACACACAGGATGGGAATCAATCCGCTTGCCTGAGTGGCCTTAAATTTGGCAGCAACTACTTGATCTGTTTCTGCAAAAATTTCACGCCGCTCAGAGTGCCCTACTATAACGTAGTTAACTCCATATTCAGCCAGCATGGGCGCTGAAACCTCACCGGTAAAAGCACCTGCCGGTTCAGCAAATAAGTTCTGTGCGGCCAACTTCAAATGGCCAGCAGCTTCGCCAGCGCATACTTCAGCGGCGAGGCCTATATGCAGAAGAGTCGGTCCAACTGCTATTTCCACCTTCTTAAGATCTGCACTACCCGTGGCTACACCCTCTAGCAACTGCCGTACCTGGGCCATCGAGCCATGCATCTTCCAATTACCAACAACCAATTTCTGACGCATGCTTACAAATCCAGAAGGGCGAGATATTGAGCATTCTAGAACTGCCCGCTAAAACGGGCGCCAATACTAACTAAGATACAGAGCTCTTGCAACACGGCAACGCTGTCTCACTCTGCCACTCCAACTTCTTTTTCAACGACTTCTGCCAGCTCGCTGGCTAGCTTAAGCACTTCGGCAGCTTCCTCTCCCTCCACCATTACCCGCACAACGGGCTCTGTACCGGAAGGTCGTAGCAGTACTCGGCCCTTAGAGCCTAGCTTTGACTCCACATCGGCAACTGCCTTTTGCACTGAGCTGTTACCGGCTATATCTGCAGAATCCGTGATTCGCACATTGACCATGGATTGCGGGTACTTATTCAATTTACTGGTTAATTCGGCCAAGGTACGCTCGGTGCGCGAAATTGCAGACAGCGCTTGCAGGGCTGAGACTATGCCATCGCCTGTCGTGGTCTTATCCAAACAAATAATATGCCCCGATGACTCACCGCCAAGACTCCAGCCGCGCCCAAGTAGCTCTCGCATCACGTAGCGATCCCCTACTGCGCTTCTGACAAAAGGTATATCAAGGGAGTCGAGCGCCTGCTCAAGTCCCAAATTACTCATTGAGGTACCAACGACTCCACCGAAATCAACATTCTGACGACGCCTGTCGCGCGCGATGACATACAGCATCTCATCACCATCGACGACATTGCCAAGGTGATCAACCATGACTACACGGTCACCATCACCATCGAATGCGATGCCGATATCCGCCTCTTCTTTCAGCACAGTCTCGGCCAACAGCTCCGGAGACGTTGAACCGCTGTTCTCGTTTATATTCAAGCCATCTGGGCTGACACCTATCGAGATAACCGTTGCGCCGAGCTCTTCAAATACACTAGGTGCAATGTGATAGGTCGCCCCTTGCGCACAATCGAGCACGATCTTAAGCCCGGTAAATTTCAGATCTGTATCAATTCGGCTCTTGCAAAATTCGATATATCTGCCCGCTGCATCGGTCACACGGGAGGCTTTGCCTAACAACTGCGGGGATACAGTTGAGATGGGTTTCGAGAGCTGCTCCTCGATGGCAAATTCAACATCATCGGGTAACTTCGTGCCATCGCCCGCAAAGAATTTAATCC
Organism: uncultured Gammaproteobacteria bacterium; assembly: GCA_913058275.1. Classification (GTDB taxonomy): domain Bacteria; phylum Pseudomonadota; class Gammaproteobacteria; order Pseudomonadales; family Pseudohongiellaceae; genus UBA9145. Next base: position 3,947 of record CAJXQP010000037.1, read on the forward strand.
CATTGTCCTCGAAAGAGTTATGCGAGGCACTTATGACTATGCCTGCTTGAGCGCGTAACGTCCGCGTTAAATAGGCAACCGCTGGGGTGGGCATGGGGCCAAGCAGATTGATATCGACACCTGCGGCAGTCGCTCCTGCCTCTAGCGCCGCTTCAAACATGTAGCCGGAGATACGCGTGTCTTTCCCGATGATTATCTTATTTCGCGCTCCGCCTTTCTTCGCAAACACGGTTCCTGCAGCCCATCCGAGCTTGAGCATGAAATCGGGGGTTATGGGTGAAGTGCCCACGGTACCGCGTATGCCGTCGGTACCAAAATATTGTTTTTCTTTTTTTATCATATCGTTTCTTACCCGGCGCTTGAATAGGCTGAGTTTACTCTAATCGCATCCATGGTGGCAGCAACATCGTGAGTGCGAATTATCTTTGCGCCCGAAGCTAGCGCGAAGGTCGTTGCCGCGACTGAGCCCGCTAGACGCTGATCAACAGCTCTTCCGGTTACCTCGCCAATCATAGATTTGCGCGAGACACCGACGAGTATTGGAATCTCGAGCTCTGAAAAGTGAGCGAGTTTCTTTAGCAGGAGGTAATTATGCTGAACAGTCTTGCCGAAACCAAACCCTGGATCGATCAACAGCCGGCTACGCTGTATACCTTGACCTAAACAGTGCTCGACTCGCGCCCGGAGAAATTCGAAGACTTCCTCCACCACACTTTCATAACTAGTTTGGGACGCATTTTTCTGCATAGTGCTCGGCTTACCCTGCATGTGCATCAGGCAAACCGCCACCAAACTAGCTCTCACCGCCTCCATCGCTCCAGGTCTCGAGAGCGCGCGAACATCGTTGATTAGCTCGGCACCACAATTGATCGCCTCTCCCATCACTGTTGGCGAGCTCGTATCAACTGAGATGCAAACATCTAGCTCTTTACGAATGGCCACAATAATGGGAATGACTCTATCCAATTCCTCCTGCTCCGATACTGTAGCGGCGCCGGGGCGAGTGGATTCTCCACCCACATCAATGAAGGTAGCGCCATCGGCAACCATAGCCTCCGCGCGGGATAGAGCTTTATCGATATCGAGTTGAAAAGAGTCGGTGCCTAGCGTCTGTAACTGCGCACCATCGGAGAAGGAGTCAGGTGTGGCGTTTATTATGCCCATGCAAACAGGAGAAGACAGATCGATCTGTCGTTCTCCTGCTGTAAGGCTCTCAATCAAAACGAGGGTTTCTTAGTTGAACGAATCAATGTTCGCTGGCTGCGCCATCGATCGTACCTGACTTGTCTTCATCTTCGCTCGATGCTTCAGTAGCGCTTGAGCCGCCACCGTCTGAATTGCTGGAATCTGTATCCGACCAATCCGCTGGAGGCCTTGGCTTCTCGCCTTTCATGATGTCGTCGATCATGTCCGCATCGATAGTCTCGTATTCCATCAAAGCGTCTTTCATCAAGTCCAACTGAGATCTATGGTCCTCTAGAATCTTCTCGGCCCTGCCGTAGCATTCATCGACGATCTTGCGTACTTCCACATCGATTGCTATTGCCGTTTCTCCGGAGAAGGACTTCGCTTGCGAGGCGGCCGAACGACCTAGAAACACCTCACCCTCATCTTCCGAGTAGAGCAACGGACCTAGCGTCTCAGACAGCCCCCATTTAGTGACCATGTTCCGAGCCATCTCTGTCGCTCGCTGAATATCGTTGGAAGCACCTGTAGTCACCCCGTCCTTGCCAAGCGTAATCTCTTCTGCGATGCGACCGCCATAAAGACTACAAATTTGGCTCAAGATAGTCTGCCGACTTAGGCTGTAGCGATCTTCCTCTGGCAGGAACATAGTTACGCCCAATGCACGACCACGTGGAATGATGCTGACCTTATAGACAGGATCATGGTCGGGCACCATTCGGCCGACAATCGCGTGACCCGCCTCATGATAAGCCGTATTCATTCTTTCCTTATCTGACATCACCATGGATTTGCGCTCGGCGCCCATCATGATTTTGTCCTTCGCTTTCTCGAACTCTTCCATAGTAACCAGACGCTTGCCTGCACGAGCCGAGAACAGAGCAGCCTCGTTCACCAAGTTAGCGAGATCAGCTCCGGAAAACCCTGGTGTACCACGCGCGATGACGCTCGCCTTGACATTGTCATCAATAGGCACCTTGCGCATATGTACTTTGAGAATCTGCTCTCGGCCACGAATGTCTGGCAAACCAACTACGACCTGACGGTCGAATCGACCTGGACGCAGAAGTGCCGGGTCTAATACATCAGGCCTGTTTGTTGCGGCGACTACGATCACACCATCGTTACCTTCAAAGCCATCCATCTCAACCAGCAACTGATTTAGCGTTTGTTCACGCTCATCATGTCCGCCGCCTACGCCAGCACCACGATGACGACCGACAGCGTCGATCTCATCTATGAAAATGATACAAGGTGACTGCTTCTTTGCCTGTTCGAACATGTCACGCACGCGAGAAGCACCTACGCCCACAAACATCTCAACAAAGTCAGAACCCGAAATAGAAAAGAAAGGAACCTTGGCTTCACCAGCTATCGCTTTAGCCAACAAAGTTTTACCAGTGCCCGGCTGACCGACCATCAAAACACCGCGGGGAATTCGGCCACCTAGTCTCTGGAATTTGTCTGGCTCGCGCAGAAACTCTACTAACTCTTGAACATCCGCTTTCGCCTCGTCCACACCGGCTACATCCGCAAACGTGACCTTAATCTGGTCTTCGCCTAGAAGCTTAGCCTTGCTCTTGCCAAAAGACATGGGGCCGCCCTTGCCTCCGGCACCGCCGCCTTGCATCTGTCTCATAAAGAAGAGAAATAGCCCGACAATAATCAATATTGGAAATATGGAGAGCAGTAAATCAACCCAGATGCTGCGCTGCTCCGGCTCGTTAGCCGTTACCTCGACATCATTCTCAAATAAGTCATTGAGCAGCTGATCATCACCAATTAGCGGCATAACCGAACGAAACTGCGTGTTATCACTACGCACACCCGCAATGTTTATGCCCGCCAGCTCGACCCGCTGAACTCGGCCTGCGCGAACTTCCCGGATAAATTCGGAGTAGTTAATGCTGTCTTCTCTAGGTTCCTGATTAATGTTCTGGAATACCGTGAGTAGAACTCCGGCAATAATCATCCAAAGAATCAGGTTTTTTGCCATATCATTCAAGGGTTTATCCCCCAGTGGTTAGTGAAATTTGTTGGTAGAGCGCCTATTGGCGGTCGGCGAAGAGAGCTCGTGTAGGGGCTCAATTCTAATGAACGTAGAAATTATTGCACGCGAATTCAGTCTAAGCCCCGAAAACCAGCGGCCAATAGATAGATTTCACTCGATCTGGCCCTAGAAGCCTTGGGTTTCCTGACTTTCACACTACTAAAACTACTTTTGAGCGCTTTTTGCAGGTCTTCGTAGCCTTCACCATGAAAAACCTTCACAAGAAAGCTCCCTCCGGGGGCCAAGACAATACTGGCAAGGTCTAGAGCCAGTTCAGCAAGATACATTACCCGTGGGAGATCAATGTCTCTCATACCACTCATATTGGGTGCCATATCCGATATTACAAGGTCTGCCTGCTCGTCTTTGAGCAACCCTATTAGCCGCGCTAAAACCGCATCTTCAGTGAAATCACCTTGTAAGAATTCGACTCCGGGAAGAGAATCAATCGGGAGGATATCGCTGGCTATGATCTGACCGTGTTCTCCTACCAGATTGGCGGCTACCTGAGACCAGCCGCCGGGAGCGGCGCCTAGGTCGACTATCGTCATGCCCTGTCTGATTAACTTGTCTTGCTCCTGAATCTCAAGCAACTTGAAGCTAGCCCTCGATCGATAGCCTTCTTCCTTCGCACGGCGCACATAGACATCGTCGAAGTGCTCTTTAAGCCATTTTTTGCTGGTTTTTGATCGCCCCATTAATCTGAACCTACTAAATCCCTGTCATTACAGTTTCTACGTTTATTAATTACTTGAGTTCCGCTAGAATCCGCTTCCTTCATAGAAAGACAGCTTTGAGCCCGATACAGGGCTAACACGGAACTCTCATGACACTAAGTAACACGGCCAAGAAACAGTATCGAGCCATCGGCCACACTTTGCACCCGATCGTTACGATTGCCCAAAAGGGTTTGAGCGAAAACATTCGAATGGAGATTGAGCGCGCCCTAACCGATCATGAACTCATCAAGATTAAGCTAGTAGCGGCAGACCGCGATTCCAAGAAAGCACTTGTAGCAACTATATGTGAAGAATTTAAATCTGAATGTGTACAAAGTATCGGCCACACGGCATTGCTGTACAGACGAGCCAAGAAGCATGATGGTCGGTTGTCGAACATAAAGCGAAAGACTCTCTAAAGCGAAACTGCTACTTATGCTCGACCTTGTCGATCTCATATTCGATATCACCGGCGGGCGCGTTCACTACAATCTCATCTCCCTCTCGCTTGCCCATGATGGCACGGGCAATTGGGGAGCTCACTGAGATCTTTCCTTTGGGCACCTCCGCCTCATCTTCACCAACAATCTGATAGATCACGGCCTTATCAGTTTCGATGTTAATAAGCCTCACCGTTGTACCAAAGATTACTCTGCCGGTTGCCTCTATCTTCGTGACGTCGATGACTTGAGCATCAGCTAATTTGCCTTCGATTTCTCCGATACGCCCTTCGCAAAAGCTCTGCTGTTCTCGCGCCGCGTGATATTCGGCATTTTCTTTAAGGTCGCCGTGCTCTCTTGCCTCGGCGATAGCCTTAATAATTTTGGGACGTTGTTCTGATTTCAGTTGGTTCAGCTCTTCGCGTAATCGCTCAGAACCTCCTACTGTCATTGGTACTCTGGACATAATATTTCCGTTTTAATTTCACTGTACTAGTTAAAGTAGCAGGACTAATAAAATTAGATAGCGCGGCAAGTATGAAAACTGCCGTTGCCTCAGTATTGTGGACTAGCCTAGTTCAGCGCAGCGTGAAGGTCTTGAATTGTGTATACCGACATATTGCCACTGAAGGATAGCGCTTCGCAAACCGCGAGAGCGCCGGCTACTGTTGTCGTGCAGAACACATCGTGTCGTAAGGCGGTGCGCCTGATGAGCGATGAATCCGATATCGCCTGTTTGCCTTCAGTCGTATTGACGATCAACTGTATCTCGTCATTTTTTAACATATCGACTATATGCGGCCTACCTTCAGCGACTTTATTGACACCCGCGACCTCGAGCCCAGCCTCTTCTATAACTGCCGCGGTTCCATGTGTGGCGACTATCGAATAGCCCAACTCAAGCAGCTTCTTCGCCACCTCAGCAATATGCGGTTTATCTGCATCGCGCACGCTCAGGAAAGCATTGCCTTTTTTCTCGAAAAATTCCCCAGCGCCCATCTGAGCCTTCGCATAGGCTTCCGCGAATGTTTTACCAACACCCATCACCTCGCCCGTGGATTTCATCTCCGGCCCGAGTATCGGGTCAACACCAGGGAATTTATTAAACGGGAATATCGCCTCTTTTACAGCGAAGGTCTTCGGAATTATCTCTTTTGTAAAGCCTTGGTCTTTCAACGACTGACCGACCATGCAACGCGCGGCAACTTTAGCTAGCGAACGACCGATACATTTTGAAACGAACGGTACTGTACGCGAAGCTCTAGGGTTTACCTCGATAATATAGATTTCACCATCCTGATAGGCGAGCTGAGTGTTCATTAGTCCGATAACGCCCAACTCTAGCGCTAGCGAACTCACTTGTTGGCGAATTTTGTCTTGCACTTCCATTGGCAGGTTGTAGGGAGGCAAGGAACAAGCCGAATCACCAGAATGAATACCTGCCTGTTCGATATGCTGCATGATTGCACCAACGACCACTTGCTCGCCGTCGCAAACCAGATCGACGTCTATCTCGATCGCTGCACTCAAAAAATAGTCGAGTAGCACAGGACTGTCGTTGGATACCTTGACTGCATCGTGCATATATCGATCAAGCTCTTCTTCATTGTAGACGATCTCCATTGCACGTCCGCCCAACACATAGGAAGGCCGGACTACCAATGGGTAAGTAATTCGTTTTGCCGCTTCGATACTTTCTTCAACACTACGTACTGTACTATTGGGTGGTTGTTTCAGGCCCACCTTCTCGATTAACTGCTGGAATCTTTCTCTGTCCTCGGCACGATCAATAGCATCGGGGCTGGTGCCGATCACAGGAACTCCGGCTTCCTCTAATCGCTTCACTAGATTAAGTGGCGTCTGCCCACCGAACTGTACGATGACACCCTTGGGCTTTTCTAGTTGAACAACTTCGATTACATCCTCGAATGTCAGTGGCTCGAAGTACAGGCGATCTGAAATATTGTAGTCGGTAGATACGGTTTCGGGATTACAGTTGACCATAATGGTCTCGTAGCCATCCTCACGCATGGCTAACGCGGCGTGTACGCAGCAGTAGTCAAACTCGATTCCCTGTCCGATACGATTGGGGCCACCGCCTAACACCATAATCTTATCTTTGTCGGTAGGCTGCGCCTCACACTCTTCTTCGTAGGTCGAATACATATACGCCGTTGAAGAAACGAATTCTGCGGCGCAGGTATCTACGCGCTTATAGACAGGACGAACCCCCAAATCATGTCGAAGCGATTGCACAGCTAGCTCCGGTATTTCCAAAACCTGGCTCATGCGCTTATCAGAGAAACCTTTACGCTTAAGCTTGCGCATGAGGTCATAGTCAATCTCATCGAGAGACTTTTCAGCGAGCATCGCTTCATCATTAATTAGGTCTTCGATCTGCACGAGGAACCAGCGATCAACCCCGGTCAGGTCGTGCACCGTGTCGATAGGCCAACCCGCCCGGAAGGCATCTGCGATATACCAGATTCGTTCCGAGCCCGGCTCGGTTAGCTCTCGAGTTAGAATAGCTTTGGCATCACTTAGCTTGAGGTTGAGCACCGGATCGAAACCGCACATCCCGACCTCAAGACCACGTAGCGCCTTGTGCAGGGATTCTTGGAAGGTCCGTCCAATTGCCATAACTTCACCAACGGACTTCATCTGAGTAGTTAGCCGATCATTAGCCTCTGGAAACTTTTCGAAGGTAAATCGAGGAATCTTGGTAACGACATAGTCGATAGACGGCTCGAAAGATGCCGGGGTTGCTCCGCCAGTAATTTCGTTTCGTAGTTCATCGAGAGTAAAGCCTATTGCAAGCTTCGCGGCGACCCGAGCAATCGGAAATCCAGTCGCCTTCGAGGCGAGTGCCGATGACCGCGACACCCTTGGGTTCATCTCGATGATAACCAGACGACCATCCGCAGGATTCACGCCGAACTGTACATTTGACCCTCCAGTTTCCACACCAATCTCTCGCAAGACGGCAAGCGAGGCATTCCGCATAATTTGATATTCTTTGTCAGTCAGGGTTTGCGCAGGAGCGACGGTAATCGAATCTCCTGTGTGCACGCCCATAGCATCAAAATTCTCGATGGAGCAGACGATGATGCAGTTGTCATTTGTATCGCGCACCACCTCGAGCTCATATTCTTTCCAGCCGATGAGGGATTCATCGATTAACAGCTCGTTAGTTGGCGATAGCTCAATGCCACGCAGGCAAATTTCATCGAACTCTTCCTTGTTATAGGCGATCCCACCACCAGTACCACCCATGGTGAACGACGGCCTTATGATGCAAGGGAAGCCAACTTTTTCGAGCGCTTCGTGTGCTTGCTCCAAATTACGAGCAATGCCGTGTTGTGGTGTTTCCAATCCGATCTTCTGCATCGCCTGGTCGAAGAGTTCGCGGTCTTCAGCTTTGTCTATCGCCTCGCAGTTCGCGCCAATTAGCTCGACATTGTACTTGTCCAAAATGCCGTGACGATTTAGGTCCAATGCACAGTTGAGCGCAGTCTGCCCACCCATGGTGGGCAGGATGGCATCGGGCTTCTCTTTCTGGATAATCTTCTCGAGCATGCGCCAATTGATCGGCTCAATGTAGGTGGCATCAGCCATCACAGGATCGGTCATGATAGTAGCTGGATTAGAGTTAACTAGAATGACTCGCAGACCTTCTTCCTTTAACGCCTGGCAAGCCTGTGCACCTGAATAGTCGAATTCACATGCCTGCCCGATAACGATAGGGCCTGCTCCTAGGATTAATACACTCTTTAGATCATTTCTTCGTGGCATGGTCGCGTTGTCTGTACCTTGTGGTTAGTCTTGCTTTGCAGTCACTGGTTAAAAAAATTTAGTCGAGAATGGGTAAACTACTAATTTTGATTGGCCATCAGCTCGATAAAGTGATCGAACAGCGGGGCCACATCATGTGGACCTGGACTCGCTTCCGGGTGTCCCTGGAATGCGAACGCCGGCTTGTCTGTACGCTCTATCCCCTGCAGGGAACCATCGAATAAGGACTTATGAGTTGCTACTAAATTGTCAGGAAGAGTGCTCTCGTCGACGGCGAATCCATGGTTCTGGCTGGTAATCATTACCGTGCCATCTTTTAGATTTTGCACGGGATGGTTCGCGCCATGATGACCCAAAGACATCTTCACTGTGCTTGCACCGCAGGCTAGCGCCATTAACTGACAACCGAGACAGATTCCAAACAGCGGAATACCCGCATCCAGAAACTCCGATATTGCCGCGATAGCATAATCGCATGGCTCTGGATCGCCCGGTCCGTTGGATAGGAAGATTCCATGAGGCTTCATAGCGAGCACCTCGCTCGCCGGTGTCTGTGCAGGTACAACCGTTACTTCGCAGTCGCGATCGACCAACATGCGAAGAATATTGTTCTTAACGCCGAAGTCGTAAGCAACGATCTTGAAGCGGTTATCCGAATCCACTTTGTATCCGGACTCTAGGTCCCAAACGCCGCCCTGCCAGTCGAAGCTTTCTTTAACGCTGACCTCTTTGGCGAGGTCCATACCTTTCAATCCTGGGAATGCCTTGGCGAGTCGTAATGCTTCGGCCTCACCGCCCGCTTCAAGTGCTTCGCCAGTAAGGAGGCAGCCGTTCAATGCCCCTTTATCGCGAAGTAAGCGAGTAAGACGGCGCGTATCGATCTCGGCGATCGCCACAACGTTTCTAGCTTTCAGAAACTCATCAAGTGACTGCTCATTGCGCCAGTTGCTTGCCAGCAAGGGTAAATCGCGAATCACGAGGCCGGATGCCCAAACCTGCGCGGACTCATTGTCTTCTTCGTTCGTGCCAGTGTTGCCGATGTGGGGGTAGGTGAGAGTGACGATCTGTTTAGCGTATGAAGGGTCAGTGAGAATTTCCTGATAGCCCGTCATAGAAGTATTGAAAACCACTTCGCCACTGGAGCTTCCCTGCGCCCCAATGGCGACACCATGAAATACGCTACCATCTTCTAGTGCAAGTACCGCTGACCCAGCCACTTTTTCTCCTAAACTACCTTCGTCGTTCTATTAATTTCGGGCAAAAAAAAGCGGAATGAAGAATCTCCTCACTCCGCTTTTTTAGTCAATTTGTAATGTTTTCAGCATTGTCATACTGAGCGAGTATTCTATAGATACATGCCCCATCTTGTCTACGTTGAACTGGCTAAAAATCTAGCGAGAAGCGAAAAAATATCTCAAATTTTCAAGCCAAATCGTTTGGGTTTCATTAGTCAGGAGTTAGACAAACCCATTCTAGAGGCGACAACTTATTTAGCTCCGATGCGAACTCCAGCTAAAGCTCCAACACATCCTGCATCGAGTAGAGCCCACTCTCCTTATCCCCTATCCACTTCACGGCGCGGATGGCACCGCTAGCGAAGGTCATTCGACTGCTGGCCTTGTGTGTTATCTCGACGCGCTCACCTAGACCCGCGAACGTCACAGTATGATCTCCAACAATATCGCCAGCTCTTATTGTGGTGAAGCCGATAGTCTTGCGATCTCTTTCTTCGCTAACCCCTTCTCTGCCGTAGACTGCACACTCCTTAAGATCTCTATCTAGAGTGTCAGCGATAACCTCACCCATCTTCAAAGCAGTACCAGAAGGCGCATCCTTCTTAAAACGGTGGTGAGCCTCAGTAATCTCTATATCAACTTCATCCCCAAGTACTCGGGCCGCTTGTTCCAATAATTTGAGACAGAGATTGACTCCCACACTCATATTAGGCGCGTACATAATAGGGATATTTGTCGCGGCCGCTTGGATGGCTTGTTGCTGATCACTAGACAGGCCCGTTGTGCCAATTACCATAGCCTTGTTACTCGCCTGACAGTGAGCGAGATGGCTCATCGTCGCCGCGGGCGAAGTGAAATCGATAAGCACATCGAAGTCCGACACATCTGGCGCGAGTCCAGCAACTGTTTTTACGCCTATCGCAGCCCCAATTGCCAATAGCCCTATATCCACACCCAGCGCAGGATCATCAGCAAGCACCGTGGCCACTGAGACACGCATTGTGCTGCTGTTCTGGCTGACTGCCTCGACGAGAGTTCGACCCATACGGCCGGCAGCACCAACAATAGCGACTTTTAACATAGCTGCGTCCTAGAAATTTTAAAGACGTGCAGTATACAGTGGCTCTGGCACAAGCTAAACCTCGATGCGACTGAGACGCTTGCCCCTGCGCTAGCGCCAGCCTGCGCTCTCCAACGCCGTAAAACACTTGAGGATGAGTGCCAGGTTAGACACACTCTCTGCGCGAAGGATCGCGCGCTGGTGAAAGCAATAAATACTAGCCGAAATGTCCATATCAATGGCCTACCATCCTGCACTGGCCTCAAGGAATTACGGAAAATCAGATTAGAATTAAAAAATACTCAATTCTGCGGAAAATAATGAACTAAATTCCGGCCTTAAAGGGAAATACGAAGAAACAACGCTATGAATCCCTAGTGGCGACGCTGTATCAGGACGTATTTCGCTATGCTTTCTGGATTTGCAAAAGCAAGCCGATGGCAGAAGATCTCGTGCAGGAAACTTTTTTACGCGCCTGGCGGTCTCTTGAGAGCCTGCAGAACGACAAAGCTGCCAAAGCTTGGCTGTTTACCATCCTCAGGAGAGAGAACGCTAGGCACTACGAGCGCTATCGCCCCTGTCTCTTATACACATCTCCGAGCCCACGAGACCGAGGCTGATCTCGT
>CAJXQP010000038.1 GCA_913058275.1 uncultured Gammaproteobacteria bacterium
GGCATACGACATCAGCCTCGGTCTCGTGGGCTCGGAGATGTGTATAAGAGACAGCTATCAGCCAGAGTCGACTCTCATATTCTGCAACACTAAGCAGCAGTGCCATGATCTGAGCGGAGAATTACGTGAACTTGACCTACACGCACTGGCCCTGCACGGTGATTTGGAGCAGTTCGAGCGTGATCAAGTTCTTGCTCAATTCTCTGGTAAGAGTAGCTCGATACTTATCGCCACTGATGTGGCTGCGCGCGGCCTCGATGTTAAGGAGTTGGCTGCTGTTATTAATTTCGAGCTTAGTCGCGACCCTGAAGTACATATTCATCGTATAGGACGCACGGCTCGGGCAGGCAGTAAGGGGCTCGCGGTGAGCTTGTTCACCGGTTCGGATAAGCGGCATTTGCAAGCCATAGAAGAGTACCAAGGCTCGGCTGCAAAAATAGTGGGTACGGCAACGCTAACTGTACCCGCGAACTTCAAGCTCTATCCGCCCATGGTCACGCTATTCGTAAATGGTGGGCGCAAGGAAAAGGTTAGGGCGGGAGACTTGCTTGGTGCACTGACGGCAAGTGGTGAAATCACTGGCGCTCAGATTGGTAAGATCACGCTGTTCGACAAAATTGCTTACGTCGCAGTCGAGCAGCAGGTAGCGAAGTTGGCATTAACGATTCTTGCTGATGGGAAAATCAAAGGCAGGAAATTCAGAGTGCGCCGATTGCGCTAGTTGAAATCCGATAGGAAAAAATCAACTATCTATTGTTGAGTTGACTAAGCAGGGGAAGGCGACTTACAAAAAGGCTCTTCCGCTGTGGAACAAAGCCCAGAGTCAGTATAAGGAGTAACTGGGTGCGCAAGACATGAAAATTCTGAAAAGCTTGTTGCAGCGTACTTCGGATGTAGTCAGCAGTTAGGGTGCCGCTGAGCGCTCCGCGGCGCGTCCACCACTTAGGATATTCTCGATTGCGTAATTACCTTCATGGCAGGCGTACTCATACATAGTGTATTCGTCGTCGCGAGTGAGTGGCATAGAGATTGTAAAAGGCGCTGAAAAGTTTACTGGATCGGTAACTCTTGCTTCCCACAGTATGGTGTCCTCACTTACGCGGCTGAAGCGTTCAACCACATGAAGTTCATCGCTAATGGGCACGCCCTTTAGTCGGCCACCTGCGCCACTGTTGGCAATCATACCGCGATCATTGTAATTCGTAGTTTCAACGACGAGTGTATCGCCTTGCCAGCGAGCAATGGAATCTCCCATCCATAATTTTACTCTGGAATCGATATGCTCAGTCTTATCGAGGTGGATTACTCGGACATCGTGAATCATTTCATGCACGATGGTGAAGGTATCCTCGGTTTGAATGAATCGGTAGGCATTGTTGTAGCCGGCGGGCAGCATGGAGCCAGGCACACCTCGTGTTATGCAGCGATCCCAAACGGTGTGGTTCGTCCAGTGATCTGCAACATGGGCAAAGCCGTAGTCTCGTTTTGCTTCAGCCTCTGGGCGAATAGGAGCCCGGCCGGTAGGCGGATCGGTAATCATTGAAGTCTGCCCAGTAGAAAGAACGGTATCCCCAGAATCCATCCAGATTTGATTGTAACCCCCGATGTTTCCGCCTGCTTCGACCACGATATTGTCATCGGCGAAGGTCCGGCGCTCGGCAATGCTGGCTTCTGCACTGGCGATTTCATCCTGGGAGAGGAATGTCTGGTCCGCCATCGAGGCGGGGCGCTCTATTGGGGTGATGGTATCGTTAGTCCACAAGCCCTGAAGGTCCGGCTGACCGTCTGCGGTGCGTCCGACTATATAGGCCTGTGCATTAGCCGCTGGCGGGCTGAAACTAATCAGTCCGGCGCTAAGAAAAATGAGGGCTAGAAGAAATCGCGAGTTAAATCCGGGATAAGCAATAGTGATCATGGGCTTCTCAATATCAACGCTAACAAAATGATTTTCTTCAATGTCAAACTACAGTAGTTTGTGGTGTGGATCAAAAAAAGATGCTCAATGGGACGGATATCAGAGCTGCCACTGAGCAATTCCGCCGTTCAGGGGCCGCAGAGATCTGTATTTTTTGATCCCTCCTGAAACCGAGTAGAGGAATACGGGATCGTTAGCAGAATGCGTATTTGCGAACTATTTCGGCTCTTCTGATGCTTCAGCTGGGTTTTCTGCTGCCAGATAAGCTGCATACGCTTCTTTTCCTTCTCCTTGCCAGAATTCCTTGAACGCTTTGTCTGAAGAGAAATCGACGTCACTAGATTGTTCTGCAGAATGTCTCTGCTTTTATGGGATTTCGAGCTATGTGAACCACCATCACCAAAGCCGAAGAACAATTTAGCTAGGAAAAATAGGCCTACCGCCTCCCAGTACGTGATAGTAGGCAGACTAAATATAGATGCCATCGTTGCGTTCCAAAGGAACATGATAAAAAAGCCAAGTCAAATCCCCGGCAAGATAATGCCGGCAACCACGAGAAAAATCTTTAAGGCTTTTAGGGTTTTCTTTGCGTCTGGATTATTCCAAAATTCACTTGAGTGCATAATTAATCTCCTTCACGATCTAAAAAATAGTTTTTAAGTTTCGGCATAGCCCTAGACTTATACGAAGAAAGTGTATTTTTCGGCACTTCTAATAAGGTCGTTATTTCTTTGAATGAAGTGCCTTCTAACTCATGGGCGATAATGACTTGTCTCTCGATTTTACTTAAACATTCCAACGCTTCGAACAACTCTCGTTTGCCGTGTTCAGTCTGAAGTAGCTCAATAGCATTCGGTTTGTGATCTTGTAACAGATCGATGGGACTTTCTCCGTTTTCACCAATAATGGCGTTGATTGACTGAGCTGGTTTCTGGGTTCTGCGGTAGTCGATTACACGGTTTCTGAGTGATCGATATATGTACGCTATCGTGTTTTCTATATTGACTGGCGAGCCCACTCTTTCCAGAACTTTTAGTAGAACATCCTGAAAAAAATCTTCGGCGTCCATATCTGCAGTTTCTCTCAACAAGGACCGAACATAACGGACTAGCTTCTTACGTTCTCTGGCAATTACATCGTGCAAAATTGAGTCTTTAGTCTTGTCCTTCGCTAATAATGACGAAAAAAAAGAGGAAATATTGCAAAATGAAGGGAATTATTATTCTGAGCATACTGGAATCGTAATCTAAAGCTGTAGATATGGAAATGCTATCAACCTAGGAGAGCTAGAACTGTGGGGGTTTTAGTACTAGCTGCTCCATAAGTGCTCGGATATGCTGTGGCCCTCGATTCTGAATTTGAAACATTAACCTGGAGTGCCATATTGATGAGTGTATACATTATCGCAGACATAAAAATTACTGACGACAGTTGGGTGCCTGACTATGCGGCGAACGTACATGACATAGTCCATAAGCACGGCGGAAAATATTTGGCTAGGAGCGGAAATATTAAGGTAATGGAAGGTGAGCCGTTGGATACCTCATTGATTGCATTGCTAGAATTTCCCGATGCTGATGCAGCCGAAGCGTTTGCAAATGATCCAGAATATGCCCCATATGGCCAGGCTCGGCAAAAAGGAAGCGAAAGTCGCTTTCAAATGATTGATGATACAGATGTGGCGGGCACCATTTCCTATCTGAGTAAAGGCTGATTGAAATGATGGATTAATGAGGTGGCGCGGAGTCCATAAAGTGCAGCTATGACATTGGCTCAGGCCGCGTCATAGCTGTTCTGAATATTGCCGGAACGAGTAGTAATAACAACGGTAGAGCAAATACCATCACACCACTCCAACCAATGCTAGCCAATAGAATACCCGCACTAAGTGAGCCAAGCGCTTGTAAGCCAAAAACCAGAAAATCATTGACCGCCTGCACCTTAAATCGTTCCGAGGCACGGTAGCTCTGGGTCAGCAAGGTGGTGCCCCCAAGGAATAGGAAATTCCAGCCTACGCCGAGGAATACCAGAGTCCCCCAGTAGCTGATGAAGTCGGGTTGGCCCCATCCAATAAATATACAAATTGTCATTAGAGCGAATCCTGCCTGAATGATCCGCTTAACACCCAGCCAAGAGATTAAAAACCCACTGAAGAATGATGGGACATACATAGCAAGGATGTGGCTCTGGATGACTCTGGTTGTGTCTTCCAGAGAGTGATAATCCATTTCGTGCATGCTCAGAGGCGTTGCGGTCATTATAAGACTCATGACGCTATATCCTACGGCCGCAGATGCTATGGCTAGAATTAGCGTGGGTTGTCTGAAAATCTGCCCGAGAGGTCTGACGGCGCTAGACTGGTCTTGTTTTTCGAAATTCGTGTTTCTATAGAACACCAGCAAGATTAGGAACGATACAGTCAGCATTGCTGCCATGCCTAGAAATGAACCGACGTAGTCAGGAAGCCCTTCGATGACACTGAAGCGGCGGGCCACTTCTGGCCCGAGCAGTGCGGCCACGATGCCGGCTAGCATTAAAAACGATAGGCATTTGGGTATTTGTTCGTTTGGTACTGAATCGGCGACAGCGAAACGAAACTGCTGCAGGAAGGCGATGTAATTACCAATCAGGAAAGAGGCGATACAAAACAGCGTAAACGATTGTTGATAGATAGCAAAGGCGGCAAAGAGCGAAGCAAAGATGGCGAGAGCAGTACCCGCAAGAAAGCCATCCTTTCTGCCGACTTTTGACATCAGATAAGACGCAGGTATTGTTGCAAAAGCGATGCCGGAAATTTGAATAGCTATGGGTAGAGTTGCCCAATCAATCGATGGAGCGATCTGCGCTCCGACAATGCCGCCGAGCAATACAAGAATTGGTGCTGCGGTTTGACCAAAGCATTGCGCGAAGGTTAGAACGATAAGGGTTCTGTAATTTCCGAATTTCATTCAGGGGCTCCCGCTCCAGCACAGTTCGACACGAGAGCTTGATACCCGCTGCGTAAGTCTAACCTATAAAGAGGTCGTCTTGTTCTGTGCTGAGAATAAAATCAATCACAGTTGCTGTGTTTATACTTAGACCTGTTTTATAGCTCGTTTGCTGGATGTGCTATTGTTGTTTTTTAGCCTTCTGCGCGCCTCCAAATAACTTATCCGAACACGGAGAAATCATGAAAAATCCTAACTGCCCGTCTGTTGTTCTTGCCTGGGCAACCCTGTTATCTCTTTTCACCATCTCGTTCGCGGGAGTGGCATCGGCCCAGTCTAGCCCTCCTTCCTCGGCGCCTAGTGATTGGGGGCCTATGTCCATCAGTTTGGAAGAATTTGAATATCCGTACTCGGTCGAGTACATGAACTTCAGTGTCTACGGTAAAGAGGTGCGTATCGCCTATATGGACGTTGCTCCGACGGGTCCAGCAAATGGGCGCTCTGTGATTCTTCATCATGGAGGTCTGTATTATGGCTGGTATTGGAGTGAGCAGATTAAGGCGCTTTCTGAGGAGGGCTATCGAGTGGTAGTGAAAGACCGACTCGGTTGGGGAAAGTCCTCAAAGCCAATAATTCCCTATAGCATCAGTTTTTGGGCATCAAATACCGCGCGCTTGATGGATCATCTAGAGATCGAACAGGCAGCCATTGTAGGCCACTCCATCGGCGGACAGATGGTCACGCGTTTCGCTTTCCTTTATCCGGAGCGGATAACCCACCTCGTTACCGTGAATCAAGTTGGACTGACAGACCGCCGCGCCGGCAGAGGATTTAGGCCGTTGACTGGAGAAGTTGATGCGAATCCAGACATGGATGAGGTCTATGCCAGCTTACTGCGCTGGGCGGACGATAATTATAGTGCCTGGCAGCCTCAGTTCATTGATCATATGCGCATCCGCTATGGTCAGCGGCTAAGTGGAGACTGGCCCCGCCTAGCTTATGTGAGTCGACTGACTAATCACATGCGTGCTATGGACACGGTAGTGAACGACCGGCAACATATTCAGACGAAGACGCTGGTTCTCGGTGGCGTTGATGACTATCCGACTTTTGCGGAGGAGGCACGACAAGCTGCAGATGCATTCCCGAATGGGGAAGTCTTTCTTATTCCAGACGTGGGGCACAATCCTCACGAGGAAGTGCCCGATCTAGTGAGCGCTGAATTGATTCGGTTTCTTGATTCTGGGAATTAGTACGGGAGAGGGCAGAGTAAACATACTGAGCTTCAAACCTGTATGTTTACTCTGATCAAAGTGCTTCTAAGGTTTAGAGTTCTAGTCTTCTATTGAAGGATGCACATAGCCTGTAGGTAACACCTGACCCGGATCAACACGCATACTCAAGTAAGTAATTTGATCTTGTATGTTCCTAAATCCATGAGGCACGCCGGCAGGTATGACAACTATATCACCCGCCGAAATGGTCTTGGTTTGGCCATTGACGACAGTGCGACTGCCACTAGGGCCGATCAATTCCATAACTGATATATTGCTGGCAGGAAATTCTATGTCACCACTTATGTCGCCTCCAGTTACGAGCGTGCCAGAGCCTGACAATACGTAATAAATCTCAGCAATGGCATGATGCACAATCGCATTTACTACTTCTCCTTCGGTGCGATTACCTTTGCGCTGTAAAATTCCAACACCAACGTTTACATCGTCGCCGATATCAATCACCTTGATTTGCTGGTCGATTGTTTCGCCCATGTGTTCGAAGACAGTCATGATATCCGCGCGCGATACATGAGTTGCCGTTGTTGGTCTCTGCGCGAAAAGGTTGGGAGATAGTGCGCAAAGTAATGTCGCGCTGAGCATAAGCTTGAAAGTTTTATTCTTCATGTTTTGTCTTCCTCAGGTGCTGTTTTCACTATTGTTAGCAAAGTCCAAATTGGGAACTTGAGCTAGAGATTACCTTACTCACGAATAAATCGCCACTTGGCAAACAGCTCGAAGTAACTCACATTGTTTCCATAATGAAGATTCTTTATTCAAGGTTGTATTTTATCCCTGTCAGCTTCTCAGAGACGTCCCATAGTTTTTTTGCTATCTGCTTGTCTTTTGACAGTGGGTTTGAATTGACTTTTATGGGGTAGCCTTTTATTTCTAAAAATCCACCGGGGCCATAATAGTCATCGTTATTTATATTCTCGTCCGTTGCAGCTCTTAGCGTTGGTAGTGCGCCCATCGGCGGTTCTTGTGAAAAGATAGGGTTAAGGGAACTCCAAAACTTAGAGTGCTTCTGCAAGTTGGTGCGTGTCCAGCCCGGATGTGCCGCAGCAACTGTTACTTGAGTGTCTTCTAGCATTCTCGCCAACTCAGAAGTAAAGTACAGATTGGCTATCTTTGAGTCACCATACGCCCGGCCTGCTTTATACCCGCGCTGGTCCCAAGTTAGGTCATCGAAATTAATCTTCCCATTGCGATGTGCAACACTAGAAACGGTTACTATCCTGCCAGAATCACTTTTTAGGAGCATCGGCAACAGCAAGCCTGTTAACGAAAAATGCCCGAGGTGATTAATGCCGAATTGCAATTCAAAGCCGTCTTCGGTTTTGCCGTAGGGCGGTATCATAACGCCGGCGTTGTTAATCAGGATGTCAAGGCTAGTGTGCTTTTCGGAATAAGCTTCAACGAAGCTTTTGATTGAGGCAAGGCTTGATAGATCCAGCTCTAAGATTTCTATCTTTGCGTTAGGAAACTCCCCTGTAATCTCATTGTTGGCTTGTTTGCCTTTTTCTGCGCTTCTAACTGGCAATATAACTAAAGCACCTTTTCCCGCTAGTGCTTTAGCAGTCTCCAGGCCAATGCCTGAATTAGCGCCGGTGACAATTGCAGTTTTTCCTGATAGGTCTTGAATGCTATCTGTAGTCCAGTTGTGTGCAGTCACATTTTATCCTCGGGATTAGTTTCTGGCAAAGGAATCAGGAATAACGACACATCACTTTAGTTAATGATGAATTGCCGTTTAGATGGGCATGCTCGCTTCTGCGGGTTAAGGACTAAGGTTGTGAGCTGTTAAAGCCCACAACCTTATTTGCACTAGGTATTCGACTAGCCAGCCGCTCCAGCGTCTTCAAATCCAAAACGTAGATTGAACTGATTCAATGGTAGATTCCGAACTCGAATGCCAGTCGCATCAAACACGGCGTTTGCCAATGCAGGTGCGATACCAGGTGTTCCTGGCTCACCTGCGCCACCTATAGCGTGTCCGCTGTTGATTATGTGCGTCTCGATTTTTGGTGCCGTATCCATGCGTACTGCTTCGTAGTCATGGAAGTTGCTCTGCGCAACTGCACCATTCTCGATTGTAATCTCGCCATGTAGTGCAGCAGTTAGGCCGTAGATAATGGCTGACTCGACTTGTGCTGTGATGCCATCTGGAGAAATAGCGAAACCGGCATCGATTACAGCGACTACCCGATCCACGCTCATATCTCCGTCAACAATCGTGACTTCAACAACCTGTGCAACAAGAGTTCCAAACGATTCTTGGAGAGAGATACCGCGTCCTCGGCCTTGGGCAAGCGGCCGACTCCACTGTGCTTCCTCGGCTACTTTTTCTAGGACTGCTAAATGACGAGGATGGTTGCTAAGCAGACCGAGACGATACTCATAAGGGTCTTTACCTGCAGCCACTGCAACTTCATCGATGAATGACTCGGTGAAGAAACCATGCTGCGAGTGATCTACACTACGCCAAGCTCCGAAGGGAACGTGAGTAGGGCTAGCGACATAGCCAATATTTTGCGCGGGAATTGCGTAAGGAATTAGCGGTGCTTCAATCGGCTCGTGTTTGTCTACGTAGGTGTTCTCCCATGCAATGGGATTACCATCGTTGTCCAATGCAGCGCGAAAGCGGCTTTGAACAGCGGGGCGATAGAAGTCTTGGCGAACATCTTCCTCGCGAGACCAGATGAGCTGTACAGGTCGTCCAGCTCGCTCTGCTACAAGCGCTGCCTGAATAGCATAGTCAGGGCGGGCTTTACGCCCGAAGCCGCCACCCATAAACTGATTATGTACCGTGACATTTTCTGCGTCAATTTCTAGTGCGTCGGCTACAGCTTGTCGGAATCCCAGAGGGTTCTGACAACCTATCCATAACTCACAGCGTCCATCTTTAACTTCTGCTGTTGCGTTCAAGGGTTCCATGCATGTGTGGGCTAGATAAGGGACGCGATAGTCAGCTGAAATAATAGTTGCCGCGTTCGCGAAAACATCATCTGCGTTACCGACTAGGGAATCGGTTCCCCTGTTCTGAGCGGCACTAATGTCTGCATCAAACTGAGCAAAAATCTTATCGCTGGATACAGTCTCATTGCCGCCGTTATCCCATTCTATTTCTAGTGCTTTAAGACCTTGTATGGCAGGCCAGTAGCCTTCGGCAAGAACGGCAACTGATTCGCCGGCAGCAAAGGCTCCAACCATGTCGTTCGATTCCATAGGTGGAAGTTCATAAACATCAATTACGCCACTTATCGCGCGAGCGGCTTCGTCCTTAGTGCCTATAAGACTGCCTCCAAAAACCGGTGACCGCGTTACCGTGGCATACAGCATGCCCGGCAGGCGCACATCCAATGCAAATTGCGCAGTGCCGTCAACTTTGGCAGGAATGTCATAGCGCTGCACGTGCTGGCCCATAATTTTGAATTGGTCCTGTCGCTTCAGCTCAGGTGTATACGACGGTGTCATAGTTGAGGCCGCAGCAGCGAATGCTGAGTAAGGCTCGTTGCGGGAACTTGCTCTGTGAATGAGATGGCTTTTCTCAGTTTCGATCTGGCTTTCGGGCACCTGCCATTCTTGTGCCGCTGCTTGCACTAGCAACTGCCTAGTTGCGGCTCCAGCTATTCGTGACCCGAGCTCTCCAGTAAAGCGAATGCTGCCACTTCCGCCAGTAACTTGTACATTTAGCACATCGGCGATTTGCATCAATGCGCCATCGACGGAGGGAACAATAATGTCCGGGAATTTTGCGCCCGGCATTAAGAATCCCTTACCTACGGCATAGTTTGCATATTCATCAAGCGCAGGGGCTTCTTCAGCACGAACGAGGTCCCAGTCGGCATCGAGTTCATCTGCGACCATTTGCGCTAGCGAAGTATGGATTCCCTGCCCCATTTCAGAGTGAGGAATGATGGCGGTGACAACATTGTCGGCACCGATTTTCACATAGGCGTGAACGAGGGTTTCGTTCTCACCGGCCATCAAAGTTTGTAGGCCCTGCGCCCGGTTGCCTGGGCGTATTGAAACGCCTACGACGAGACCAGTACCTGCGATAATACCTGTGCTTAGAAACGCTCTTCTAGTCCATTTATTCACCGCTCACCTCCTGTGCTGTATCAGTTAAATCAGAAGTGCTCGCTACTTCATAATAAGCCGCTGAGGTCTTGATGGCCTGCCGAATGCGGCCGTACATGCCGCAGCGACAGATGTTGCCACGCATTGCGCTGTCGATAGCTGCGTCATCTGGATTTGGGTTGCTGGCTAATAGTGCGGCCGCAGACATCAATTGCCCCGACTGACAGTAGCCGCATTGCGGAACCTGATGTTCAATCCACGCCGCCTGCAGAGGGTGCAGCTCTTCGCTGCTGGGTGCTAGGCCTTCAATCGTCGTTATTTCCTTTCCTTCGACTGCCGAGACAGGCGTGCGGCACGACCGAATCGGGCTGCCATCAACATGCACTGTGCAGGCGCCACACTGCGCAATACCGCAACCGAATTTGGTTCCGGTAAGCGCCAATTTCTCACGGAGGACCCATAAGAGTGGCGTCGAAGAGTCAACGTCAATTTCCTCCCGAGTACCATTTACAATTAATACCGCCATCACTCGCTCCTAAAAAAAATTACTGATAAGAAAGTCAGAGCACTACAGTGCTCTCATTGTTACTCGAAAGGCCAGAATATCGGATAGGACCTTGCTTTACGCATACACTACTTCGGAAATTCACTATGCTGGATATGAGAAACATATCTATTTTCATACAAAATGACAAAATTAGTACAAAATGTCAAGTAGCAAGATGAATATGCAGTCAAATTGAGCTAAACTGCTAGATATGAAAAAAGTAAAAAGTAACAAGTCACAAAAAGATGAAAAACGCGAAGCAGTGTTTGCGGTTGCTGGCGATGTTTTTGCACGATATGGCTTCCGGCGAACGGCTATGAACGACATAGCGCAGGCAGCGGGAATATCTCGGCCGGCTCTCTATCTAATGGTTGAAAATAAGGAAGATCTCTTTAGTGGGGTCGTCACATTTCGGTTCAATCAGGGTATAGATAAGGCAATATCTACTTTGTCTAAAAGTGGATCAATAGCCGAGCGAATCACTGCCGCGATACTAGCCTTCGAGAAAATATTTTATGAGCCTGTCGCTGAGTCGCCGCACGGCGCTGAGTTAATGGATATGAGTATTAGCATAGCAGCAGACCTTATGAAGAAAGGACAAGATCGGCTTGAAAAAATCTTGTCGCAAGCTCTAGAAGAAGCGATATCAAATGGAGAGCTTGTGCTTGAAGACATGCCAATGAAGCCTTTAGCCTTTGTTCGTCTGCTCATATCTTCAATTGGCGGGCTAAAGAAGCATGCTACTTCTATGAAGGCCTTCAGGCTCCAGGTTTCAGAAGTGGTAGGAATTTTCTTTAAATCTATTGGCGGCGTATCCAAGAAGTGAGTTGCAAGAACTCGCGTGAACGAAGGCGCTAAACAGTCAGCGCTGCCTGATTCCCTAATGAATCAGACATTATTTCCTCTGCGACTCTACTGAATTCGATTATTGAGTTATATTTACTATTCCAAATTACTAAATGCGGAGATTGCTGTAGCGCTTGTAATGGTTGTCCGGCCAACGGGTACTCAGAGCGAAAGCAACGGCAATGTAGGAGTAATTTTATTCGCTAGCTTTAGGGAATGCATGTAGATAAGCAGAGGTGATTCATGGCAAACAGGGAAAATAATAATAAGAACAAGCCAAACAGGTATTTACCCAGTGTGAAGCGGCGCGATTTTTTGCGCGGTAGCGCCAGCGGGATGGCCGGTGCTTGGATGTCTACCTGGCCTTGGCAGCAACTCGCGGCACAGCAGGCGCTGAATCCAGTTGTAGATGATTGGGACTCGGGGCAGGTGCGACATTTGTTACCCGCGGTCAATGAGTCACAGTTTCTAATCAAGGCGTCCTTCACCAGAGCTGTTGCTGAAATGCCGCAGCTCAGGATTCGAAATGGAGCTTCTAGCCGTGTAGTGAATGGTTATCAGAATGATACTGGTGGTGAATTCTGGCAGTTTCAGGCTGCGGAGTTACAGTCCGATACCGAATACCAACTTTCTCTCCAAGATAGTCGTGGCAACCAGCTGTGTGAACCCTGGCCCCTTTCGACATTCCCAGCACCCGAGCAGAACCCAGAACGAGTTCGAGTTTTATTCTATACCTGTGCCGGTGGCCCCGAGGGGGAATACTTCGATATTGGTGATCGGCGCGGGAACTTGCCGATTTCCATTCGCAGACGTTTGCTAAAAAGAGGCTTATCTTTTTCTCCTCAGGCAGCTATTGCGAACGGTGATCATATCTATTGGGATTTACACACCTGGCAAGGTGAGCAAGCGGGAGAATTAAGTGCGGCCGGGCGTGCATCGAATTTTGATTTCGCGTCGCGTGTGATGGGTGGCAGCAATGAAGAAGCGATGAAGTTGGCGGCGGGTCCTCAGATCGTACCTTTGTATGGGACTGACTTCCGATCTACGCCGGTTTACTTTTTACAGGATGATCATGACCACTGGGAGAATGATTCTCCACTGACTTACCCGGTTCCCTGGTTTCAGCTGCAACTGGCTCGCACCACTCAACAATTGTATTACCCGGAATTTTTACCCGATGCCACTCGATCATCTGGCCTGCCATATTCCAGCAGCAGTGTGCGAGGCGATTTGTCAGAGAGCTTCGGGACGCTGCGTTATGGTCAGTTGCTGGAAGTGTTGCTCTATGATGTGCGGCGAACGCTTAGTGTAGGTGCGCTTAATGCCGGATTCCTCGATAGCAATGTGGAAGATTGGTTGGTGCACCGCACGGCATCCTCAGACACTCGTCACTTAGTGCATGTGCCATCTAATCCGCCCGGTTGGACTGCGGGCAAGTGGGGCGAGTGGTATCCCGATATGCTGCATCCGGAATCGGGCGAACTGACTACGCAAATTCCGAAACCCCATTGGCAGCAGGGTTGGTTAAATCAACACGATCGCATCATGCAATCGCTAGCAGACATGAAGCACAGGAACCCGCTAGTAATTGCAGGCGATCTTCATGCCACCGGTGTGGGTATCATGCATGGAGCGGGTAATCTGGACTTTAGCGACAACCCCATTACCAATATTCTCTGCGGCCCGGTGGGTACGTCCATCCGTGGATTTCCATCGGTGGTACGCGGTGTGCGGGCGGCTCCCTCGCAGTACTTGGATTTCGAAGAGAAAGTAGTCCCATTTGAACAGCATGGTTTCACCCTAGTGGATTTTGAGCAGGATAAAATTGTGGTCAAGCTTTTCAAATGGGATGTGAATAGCCAGCCTCTGGATGCTATCGACACACTGCAGCCTTATCACACCGTGGAACTGGATCGTCCCTAGTCTGGACTGCAGGAAATAAAAAAATTTATTTAAGAGAGTTCAGAAAATCTAGCAGGAACTTGTTGGTTTCCAGCGGCGCCTGCTGTTGATTTCTGTGTCCCACGCCTGGAATTAGAATCACGTCGTGCAGCTCGACGAAATTGGGCTGATTGACTCTTCTTAGTTCTTCGACTGTCGCCCCGCGATTAACGATGTCCAATTCACCCGCAATAAAGAGAGCAGGTTGTTGAATTCGCGCCCCTGCCAAGCTCGAAGTGAGATCCCAATTACGACTGCTATTGCGGTAATAGTTAATGCCGCCCCTGAAACCGACTCGGCCGAATTCGTTGGCGTAATAATCTAACTCTGACTCAGATAGCCAGTCAGGCAGTCGTTCCGGTTCACCTAGCCTAGCTAGCCAGCCCCCAGCGCTGGCTCTTGGGTCTGTCACTCTTGGTGGCAAGGTTGGTGTCCCGGGTGATCGGGAGGTAAATAAGCGGGCTATGAAGGACCGCGGTGCTGCGTCGAATTCAGATTCCGCCACACCTGGCTTCTGAAAATAGGCGGTATAGGAAAAATCGTCATCGGGCGATTGGCGAAGTGCTCTGCTGGGTCGATTCTGTGACCGGCCCCGGTAGGGTACGCTCATGCCGACTACCGCATTGATTATCTCCGGATAGAGCAGTGCCGTCTGCCATACAATGGGAGCCCCCCAATCGTGTCCGACCAATGTCGCTGACTCTTCGTTCAGAGCATCAACAATTCCGACAACATCTGCCGTTAGCTGAAGAATATTGTAGTCTTCGATCTCATCAGGATTTGTTGAGCCGCCATAACCCCTCATGTCGGGAGCGACAGCATGGTAGCCAGCCAGCGCTAACGCCTGTAGCTGATAGCGCCATGAAAACCAGGACTCGGGCCAACCGTGTACCAAAATTACTAAAGGGCCTTCGCCGGCTTCTGCAATTCGCAGTTCAATTCCATTGGATTCGATTGTCCTTATCTGGGCGCCATATTCCTGTCTCTTATACACATCTCCGAGCCCA
>CAJXQP010000039.1 GCA_913058275.1 uncultured Gammaproteobacteria bacterium
TACGAGATCAGCCTCGGTCTCGTGGGCTCGGAGATGTGTATAAGAGACAGACCTACTCTTTGATATTTTCTGGGGTAGGATCACTATCAGCATATTCTCTCGCTAATTTTTCTGCCGCTGCCGCTGCCGCTGCTTCTGCAAGAAAAGCCGACCTATTACCAATGCCAGCTTGAGCGACTTTAGCGCTGATAAGTATAGGCAGTGATACGTTTATTTTCTCGGTTTACCCGAGGTAGGGCGTAATATCAACACTCACACCACGCCACATCCTTAAAGTCGGGGTTGGCTTGATGCTCTGACATATCGCCAGGCACCGGTATATTCTCTCCGTCTTCAGCGAGTATTCCTAGGTGCCCTTGGATGGCTTTTACAGCCTCCCGCAGAGCTTTCTCTATTGTGACTCCAGCAGGAAAGCAGCCGGTTATCCAGATGGCCGCTGTCTCAGTCACTATTGTTTGCCCATCGACCAGTGCCGGTAGTTTCGCCATGGGGTTGATCGCCCTGTACTCGGGCGTGTTTTGGTCGCCAGCGGAAGTATTAATGATTACTTGCTCATGAGGTACATCGAGTTCTCGCAGCATCCAATCTGTTGTAACTGCTCTACTCATGGGGTTGAAGTAGTGTTTAATGCTCATAAGGGTTCACTCTCTTTTCGATAGTCTAATTAATCGTGGATTTGATTACATAGCGTTATTATAAGCCACCTCGCTGAGTGTTTATGTCAGTAGTGGTCTGTTGATTTGCTGGAGAGAGTAGTGGGCAAATTATTGTAGAGGGTCACTGGCCAGAAAACATAATGAAGTTAACTACGTTGATTCAATGAGCAGCAAGATAGTCATAATAGGGGCAGGGGTGATCGGCGCGGCGTCCGCTTTGTCTTTACAGGCCGACGGACACCAAGTCACTCTGCTAGACCGTGAAGCACCTTGTGCTGGCGCATCATTCGGTAATGCCGGTGCGATAGTCAATGGCTCCTGTGTGCCAACTGCAATGCCGGGTATTCTCTACGATGTTATGCGAATGGCTCTTCAGCCATTACCTGCGCTGTCTATACGGCCGGCGTATTTCCATAAAATCCTCCCCTGGTTACTGCGTTTTATATGGCAGTCTCGCTCTGTGGCGGCGAGCAACAATGCTATTCATTTACACACTCTGACAAGACATGCTGTTGATTCTTGGAATCAGTTAGTGGATGACACAATGCTTGCTCCCTTCGTGGAAGAAGCAGGATGGCTTAAGGTTTACGAGAAAGAGGCAAGCTTCGCCGATACTGCAAAGGCGAGAAAGCTCATGGATGAAATTGGCACAAGCTATGAAGTGTTAGATCGCAGCGAAATTAGCGACCTTGAACCGAATTTGGCGCCAATTTTTAATTTTGGCCTTTACCAGAAAGATTGTCTGAGAATTGTAAACCCACACAAGCTGGTGCAAGGCATGGTGGACTTATTTATTTCCCGTGGTGGGCAGTTCAAGCAATTTGAAGTTGAGAATATCCAGCATGAAAGTGAGCAAGTTAGTTTGTCTGGGCCGTTGGGGACAATTACCGCAGACAAAGTGATTGTTGCAGCAGGTGCATGGTCGCGTTCACTCGCTCAGCAACTGGGTGACAATGTGCCGCTGGATACAGAAAGGGGTTATCACCTAATGTTGCCCGAATCGACACGGGACTTGCTTAACGCACCGGTCGTGAACGGTGAGTCGTCCTTTGTTTTGTCGCCTATGGAAACGGGGATGAGGCTGAGCAGTCAGATTGAATTTGGAGGGCTTGAAGCAGCGCCAAACTTCTCGCGCGTACGAAGCCTGTTGCCGTTAGCCAAACGAATGCTGCCAACGCTTGATACCCGTGAAGAATCGACCTGGATGGGCTTTCGCCCCTCATTGCCAGACTCGCTCCCGGTGTTAGGGTTTTCGACCAATAGTAAAAATGTGCTGTATGCTTTTGGGCATCAGCATTTGGGTATGACCATGGGGGCGGTTACTGGCAAGCTTGTCTCAGACCTGATAGCAGGCAGAGATCCAATAGCAGGCATGGCTCCTTTTAGACCTAACCGTTTCTAACCTGCATTAAATGTAAGATTGTGTTCTGATGGCATGTGAGCTTGCAATGCTGACAGAGGCTTCACAATAGTCAGTTATCACTTCAGCTATCAATAAAAAATAAGAAGAGCTTATAAATGGATGACTACGGCATTTTGTCACTTGTACCGGCGTTACTAACTATAGCCGTCGCGTTCTACAGTAAGAATGTCTTGCTCGCTCTCGTGAGCGGAATCCTCAGTGGCTCCCTTATTTTGGCTAGCTTTAATCCACTGCATGCCATGCAAATAGCCATCGAAAACCAGGTACTGAAAGAGGTGGTTAACGGCACTCAAATTCAAGTTGTTCTGGTTATATTCATTATTGGTGGCTTTGTTAAGCTGCTAGAAGTATCCGGTGGGGCAGGCGCCTTTGCACGAAAGGCCTCTACTATTGTCACCAGCCGTTCCAAGGCTCAGGTGATTGTATGGTTTTCCGGGCTTGGAATATTTTTCACAGACTCGGGTAATAGTTTAATAATTGGGCCGTTATATCGATCAGTCTTTGACGAGTTCAAAATCTGCCGTGAGAAGCTCGCTTATATTCTCGATACTACCTCTTCACCCATTAGCATACTCATCCCCTTTATCAGTTGGGGCGCTTACATCATGTCTCTTATAGAAAAGTCCTATGCCGAAATTGGGCTTAGCGAAGAATCTTTTACTGTTCTACTAAAAGTCATCCCCTATCAGTTCTATGCATTTTTAGCGCTAGCCACTGTGCCGATCGTAATATTCATGAAAAAAGACTACGGCCCTATGAGAGTGGCACAGGCACGTTATCTTGCGAAAATCGCCGCCGAAAATGCTGCGCCAATCAAGGAGATGTCTGAGGAAAGTCCCATAGAGGAAAAACCACCAGAGGAAGAACCTGAGATTACTGATGATCGAATTGGCATATTTCTCTATCCCCTGGGCGTAATGGTTCTTCTAATCGGAGGGCTTATAACCTGGCACGCAACACATGATGGAATTTCTACGGTTCACATCCGATCATCAATGATAATCGCCTATCTTAGTGCGTCGTTGACTTGCGCGGAGATGATGCGTCGTTATCGCTCTGTGTCTTATACACAGTCATTAGCTGTGTTTATAAAAGGCGCAGAATCGATGGTCTATATATCCATCGTGCTGGTGCTCGCATGGGCATTAGGTTCTGTGAATGCCGATGTTCATACGGCGGATTACATAGCTTCATTGATTGGTGGTTCACTGCCACCGATGTACTTTCCCATGATTGTGTTTGTTCTTGGCGCGATAATCTCATTATCAACTGGTTCATCTTACGGAACATTTGCAATTTTGATGTCCATTGCTGTGCCAGTTGGGTTCGATCTTGGAGCATCGATGTATCTGACTATTGCGGCAGTACTCAGTGGAGGACTATTTGGGGATCATGTGTCCCCCATCTCTGACACCACAGTACTTGCTTCAGTGGGTGCGCAGTGTCCCCATCTGGATCATGTGTCCACACAAGCTGCTTATGCTGGAGTAACAGGGCTGGTGGCATTTATTGCCTACGGTCTGGCTGGCGCCTATGAGACACCTATGGTGTTGCCTATAGCGCTAGTGATGCTGTTTCTATCTATGTACTTTCTAATGCGCATCTTTGGAGAGAGTGGCGAGTCCAGTGAGTGGGCTTAGCAATAGTAAGAATCGCGCGATGCACTGCAAGTGCGTGGGAATAGCTCAGCAATTCCTTCCCCGCGCTATCTGCGATTCTCGCTAAATACCCGAGAAAGCCTAGCAAATTGGCCTCTAAATAGGCCCCTGAAAATTGCAGAAAACCCTCGTCTGGTGTAGTTTCTGGGACGATCAGCATAATAATTAGAGCCCAAGACGACCTATGCTTTCCTGTAAGACTGAACAAGCCCCATCCACCGGTCACTACACCCCAGATTATACAAGGGCTGTAGCCCAATGAGCAGCCGTCTCAGAGTAGGCATTACCAGCTTTATTCTGATATTAGGCACAGTCTCAGTCTCCCTGCTAACGAGTGAATTTCTATCTGCTCAAAGCGTTACCGAAGACCAGCCAGCCTTCGCCGCCAACGACATGCAGCAACTCGCCAATTCCTACTGCCTCGCATGCCACAACGACACCTTAGCCACGGCGGACTTCTCCTTGCAGAGAGTAGACTTCGCTAACCCAGCTCTGCATGCAGATTCCCTTGAGAAAGTCGTTAAGAAACTAAGAGCTCACATGATGCCTCCAGCTGGCATGCCTAGGCCAGAATTCGAGACCTATCAGATAATGACCGATTGGTTGGAAGGGGAGTTGGATAGCGCATGGGCGGATAACCCGAACCCTGGACGCATCACTCCTTTGCACCGTATGAATCGCTACGAGTACAACAACACTATCAACGCGTTGCTAGGCTTGGACGTAGACGTTATGGATTCTCTACCTGGCGATCCAACGGCTGATGGCAGCTTTGACAATATGGCAGCCTCATTGCCGTTTTCTACCGCTCATATGGAACGATACATGTCGGTAGCGCGGCAGGTGACGCGACTCGCTACTGGTTTACCTCCGCTTGGGTCGACCATTACCACCTATGAAGTGCCGCTGTTTCTGAAACAGAATCAGCGCGAGAATAATGACATGCCTTTTGGTTCGCGAGGGGGGGTGTCGGTTAATCATAACTTCCCGGCTAGTGGCGAGTATCAATTGAGTGTTCAGTTAGAGAGAAACTATCAAGATTACATCAAGGGGTTAGGTTGGCCGCAGCAATTGGAGATTCGTCTCAATGGCCGGCTGTTAGAACGCTTTACTGTTGGTGGCGAAGCCCCAGGAACACCTGCTCCGCTGAGTTTCAGCGGCACTGGTGAGCCAGGCACCATAGATTGGGAGCAGTATATGCTCACAGAAGCTGGGGAAGGGCTAGAGGTTCGCCTCCATGTAGAGGCTGGTCCCGCGCAGATAAGCGTGTCCTACATTAGGCAGTTGATTGAGCCAGAGTCCATTCCTCAACCCGCTCAGGGTGGTCGTCTGAATGCGAATGATGAAGCCTATCTCGACTATCAGAAGATTTACGCGCTTCAGGTTAGCGGTCCTTTGCAGTCTTCACAGTCCGTCGCTTCTCAATCCAATAGCGATGCGTCACCCAGCCAACGAAAAATATTCTCCTGCCATCCAGATCGTGGCGCTGAAGAACAAAGCTGTGCTACGCAGATTCTTTCTACGCTCGCGGCTCGTGCCTATCGACGGCCTGCAAGTGAGGAGGATATTGACCTGCTACTCGGCTTTTATTCAGAGGGTAGAGAGACCGGTGGGAATTTCAATAGCGGGATTCAGTTTGCGTTGGAATTCATGCTCAGCGATCCAGATTTTTTGATCCGGAGTTACAGCGCTCCAGCGAATGCTTTGTCCGGTGAAACATTTCCTATCAGTGACTTGGAGCTGGCATCGCGTCTAGCATTCTTTCTGTGGAGTGAGGCGCCAGATGAGCAGTTGCTAGATCTTGCGCAGCAGGGCCGGCTGAGTAACCCAGAAGTATTGGAACAACAGGTTCGTCGAATGCTCGCCGACTCTCGTGGCGTCACCACTTTGGTTGAAGACTTTGCGGCTCAGTGGTTGAACCTCAGGCGTCTTGATGAAGTGCAAATCAATACTGTGGTCTTTCCAAACTACGATCTGAGTCTTATAGAGGGCTTTCGCCAAGAAACTCAATTGTTTGTAGCGGACACCATAGAGTCCGATAGCAGTGTGATGGAGTTGCTAGGCGCAAGCCACAGCTATCTCAATGAACGGCTCGCGGATCACTATGGTGTTAACGGTATCTATGGAAGTCGGTTTAGAAAAACTGAACTGCCCAATAGGAATCAGCGCGGCGGCCTGTTGTCTATGGGAGCGCTGCTTACAGTGACTTCTTATCCTGGACGTACCTCGCCGGTACTGCGTGGCAAGTGGCTATTGGATAATTTGTTAGGTACTCCACCACCACCGCCACCGGCGAACGTGCCCATTCTTCCAGATGCCGAGGCGGGTGAAGTTCCAACCTCTATTCGCGAAAGGCTGGCTAGGCACCGGGCAGACCCAGTATGTGCCTCCTGTCACGTTGTTATTGACCCTCTTGGTTTTGCATTAGAAAACTTTGATGTGATTGGCGGTTGGCGGGAACACGATGAAGTAGGCAATCCGGTAGACCCCGACGGCAGCTATCCTGGCGGCGTTGAGTTTTCAGGTTTCGCGGACCTGCGGGATTGGATGATGGACAGGCCGGAACAATTTTCCCACACATTGACAGAAAAACTGATGACCTATGCACTGGGTCGCAGAGTTGAATATTACGATCAGCCGGTTATACGCAAGATAGTGAGTGATGCGGCCGATCAAAACTATAGCTGGTCTTCTCTAATAACCGGGATCGTGAAGAGCCCACCGTTTATAATGAGTACAACTAGATGACTAAGAAAACCCAAGCAGTGTTACCAAAAAGAGTGAGAGGTAAATCCATTTCCCGCCGCGCGTTGCTGCGTGGAACCGGAGCAGCACTAGCCTTGCCGATGCTAGATGCGATGACGCCGGCATTTGCTCAATCCTCACCTGCACCAATACATCGATTCCAGACCGTCTACGTACCTAACGGCATGGCCATGGACTACTGGACGCCAGAAAAAACCGGAAGAGACTTCGACCTCACTCCAATTCTGCAGCCTTTGGCTCCATTCAAAGACAAGATGATGGTGTTGTCCGGCTTGAAGGCAAACTGGAACATCGCTCATGCCGGTGCCGGGGGCTCCTTCCTAACAGGTGTTACTAGAGGTGGACGCAACGAGGTAGAAATTCTAGCAGGAGTGTCTGTTGATCAATTGCTGGCTAAAGAGTTAGGCAGGCAGACGCAACTTTCCTCGCTGGAATTGTCCATGGATGCGCCGGCACTTGCTGGAGCCTGCACGGTAAATCTCAGCTGCGTGTATACACATACACTTTCTTGGCGCGGCGCCACCGAGCCCTTGCCGACGGAACATAATCCCCGCTCAGTATTCGAGCGGATGTTTGGCGATAGCGGTAGTACAGAGAAGGGAGTGCGAGAGGCGCGCTTGAAACAACAAAGCAGTATTCTCGATGCGGTTCTCGAGAGGCTCACTAAATTGGAGAACAGCATTGGTGCTGAAGACCGTTATCTAATGGAGAGCTACACGGAATCAATTCGCAGTGTCGAAAGACGGATTCAGAAAGCTGAAGAACAGATAGACATGTCCCTGCCAGAACTATCTCAGCCTGCTGGCGTGCCAGTAGACTATGAGGAGCATATGGAGATCATGCAGGACCTGCAGGTGTTGGCACTGCAAACCGATCTGACACGAGTCATTACTTTCATGATGAGCAAGGAACAGAGTGCGCGGCCATATCCGCAGATAGGCGTTCCTGATGCTCACCATCCACTTTCTCACCATAACAACAATGCGCAGCTGGTAGAGAAGATGTCGCGGATTAATACCTATCACATGCAGCTTTTTTCGAATTATCTGGCGAAGCTAGCAGCGGTCCCCGATGGCGAGGGAAATCTTTTAGACAATATGACTATTATGTATGGTGCGGGTCTTTCGAATAGCACAATCCACTCAGGTATTAATCTACCGGTGATGCTGGTGGGTGGTGGCGCCGGTTGGATGCAAGGCGGGCAGCATCGTAGTTATCAAGATGAACCGACTATGGCGAATCTATTGGTTTCCATTATGGACAAGTTCAATTTACCTATTGATCAAATTGGAGGTAGTACTGGTTCCCTGCCACTTACCTCTTAAGGGGTTGCTTAAGTGGTTACTAAGTGGCTGCCTTTTAGACTATGAATCACACAATGAAAACTTGTCAGAAACTCTTCGCTCTTGGAATTTTGTTCTTCGCGTTACCCGCTCTTGGGCAGGGAATGCCGCCCGTTGTGCAGGCTGCTAAGGACGCTGACTGGGCCAGGCTTTCATCTCTGCTCAGGGTGCAAAGCAATGTACAAGATGTTTACGGTGACGGTACCTCTGCACTGCACTGGGCGAGCTATCACGACAACGTTCAGGCTGCCGCGGAATTGATTGAGCAGGGAGGCGATGTTAATTCTGTCACCGACCTAGGTGTTACGCCGTTGTGGCTGGCTGCAGATAACGGCAGCGCAGCAATGGTGGATGCTCTTTTAGAAAGTGGCGCAAATCCGAATTTGAATCTTCTCTCCGGAGAAACGCTCGTTATGACAGCGGCCCATTCTGGCAACGCCGCGTTAGTGCGTTCTCTATTGGCGGCTGGAGCGAGTCCTCAGGGTGAGGTGACGCGAAATCAGACAGCGCTTATGTGGGCAGCAGGACAGGGTCATGGCGATGTAGTCGGGGCTCTCCTTGATTACGGCGCTGAGGTAGATGCCCGCACACTAGTTCGTAGTCAATATGTGAAAAGCGAAAAGGAACAGGATAGTCATCCCCTCAATAAGGTCTGGGTTGAGCAGGGCGGCAATACGGCACTTATATTCGCAGCTCGAGCCGGAAGCTTGGAATCGGCTCGCCTATTGGTGGCCGCTGGTAGTGATGTGAATGGCCTCTCGGCATTTGGTACGAGCCCGACAATCATGGCTATTCATGGCGGTAATATTAAGTTGCTGGGTTTTCTGATTGAGAGTGGCGCTGATGTTGAGTCTTCTGTAAGCGGGCATACTGCATTGCACGCCGCAATCTTGCGTGGCAGCCCTGAGGCTGTTGAGTTATTGCTTGATCACGGCGCAGACATCGAAGCCATTTTAGAAAAGCCAACCCCTGCAAGGCGACAGTCAGCCGACTACAGCTTTCATGACTCTTTGATCGGTGCGACGCCACTGTGGTTGGCGGCTCGCTTTACTGAGCCCAAATTAATGACGCTACTGCTGGAACGCGGCGCGGATCCATTGTTTGTAAACAACGTGACATACCCAACCCTAAGAGGCATGCAGCCGGTGATTGCCGAAGAAGGGGGAATCTCTGTTCTCATGGCGGCAGTCGGCATGGGATACAGGCGTCTTAGGATGAGCTGGGGGAGCGTAGAACGTCGTGCGGGGATACAGGGCAATGATCTTGAGGCTCGAATTTTGGAGGCAGCTGAGATAGCTGTTTGGGCTGGAGTCGACTCAAATATTCAAGACGCGGCAGGAATGGCCGCAAGAGATTTCGCAAGAAGCCGCCGATATGACGAGGTGGTTGCCTTTCTCGATATTGTTGGGCGCTGAGAGTCGGTATATTTCCTTGGGAAAAGGATAAAAAGAGGTCGCAGGGAATTAGAATAATTCTCTGCGACCCCTTTTTGCTTTAGTGATCCACTAGACCCGGCTATGCGTAATTGAATTCTATAATTGACTAATATACCTCTTCCTTAGTATTGAAGGGGCCAGCGAAAGTCTGCATAGAAACCTCTCTCTCTATTGTTTGAGGAATTGATCTAAGTGGAGTTCAGAGGATAGCAAAATGAAAAATTTACTCACCCTGCTCGTTCTTTCCTATGCTGTTGCTGCCAGCGCCAATTCGCCAGCTCAGAACAGGTGGCAGTTCGAAGTTCTGTTGGATGACAAGCCAATCGGCTATCACAATTTTATTCTCAGCGATAAAAATGGACATAAGACAATCAGTGCTGAAGCTAGATTTAACGTAAAACTATTGTTCGTAAATGTCTTTAGCTATCGTCATCAAAGCGAAGAGATATGGAGAGACAACTGTCTTACTTCGATCAATGCAGAAACTTCATCAAATGGCACAGAATTTGTGGTGCGTGGACAAGCAGCCAATGAGAGATTTCAGATTCAAGCCGAATCTTCTGCGAATAAACTGCCGCCTTGTGTCATGTCGTTTGCCTATTGGAATCCCGAATTTCTGAAAGCTGAAAAACTTCTGAATAGCCAAACTGGCGACTATGAAAAAGTTACCATTGTAAAAGAGGGAGAGGAGGGCTTACTGGTGAATGGTCAAAATATTCAGGCAATTCGATACTCTGTTAGTGGCGCAGCTGCACCTATTACCCTTTGGTATGCAGCGGTTGATAATCGCTGGTTGGCATTAGAGTCTGTTGTAAAGGGCGGAAGAATACTCCGATACAAGCCGGTGAGGTTACCCGATACATTATCTGCTTCGAACACTGCTGGTGGGTAATTCAGTGAAAGGGAGGAAGTCATGGACCTAATGAAAGCGCTATTGCTGCTTAGCCTGCTGCTGATTAGTAGCTGCAGGTCTGTTTCGAACTTACCACCAATCGGAACAGTTGCATCAGTTGATCTCACTAGATTTGCTGGTGACTGGTTCGTCATAGCGAATATTCCCACTTTTATTGAAACCCAAGCGTTCAATGCTATTGAAAGCTATAGCGAACCAGTTGGGAGCAAAATTGCTACAACTTTCTCCTTTAATCAGGGAGGGTTCGATGGTAAGAAAAAGATGTATCATCCAACAGCTTTTATTCGAGAAGGCTCTGGCAATGCGGTATGGGGGATGCAGTTTGTTTGGCCTATTAAAGCAGAATATCGAATAGTCTATCTTGATACAGACTATCAATTTACAATAATTGGCAGAAGCAAAAGAGACTATGTTTGGTTGATGGCTAGAGAACCTATCATCGCCGAGACCGACTACGATCGACTGCTTAAAATCATAGCTGAAGAGGGTTATGATCTAGGAAAAATTCGCAGAGTTCCCCAGCAAATTTTATAATAAATGGGGTTAGAGTAAAAATACAGTAGCGTATTTTTACTCTAACCCTATTTTTTGTTTAAATAACCTCGCTTAACTACAAAAGTGTACTTTTTCGCTCCCCAGTTCGAGTACACAAGTCCTGCCCATTAGCGCTTTGGAGAGATCAATGAGAAAAATATTTACGTGTCTAGTTTTAAGTCTAGTAGTTGCTGCTGCAGCGGTTAACGCCAGCGCGGCGCAGGAATGGGAAGGCGAGGACTATGCTTTATCTATGGCAGGCGCGCTGATCAATGATCATTGTGGGCGAGTTTGGCAGGGTGGGGAATACGTAAGTATTCATGCCTGCAATTATCAACTGGCTAACCGTTTCACCGTTGCTGTTTCCGCTCAACAATTTGAAGAGTGCACGGTGCTAGCGCAAGGAGATATCGTTATGATTGCCGACTGCATGGTTGCACGTTTTAACACCTGGCTTACGCAGCAACCTCAGTAGAAATCGCGAAGAGAAAAGATTCTGCGATGCTAATTCTCGTCTACCCAAGGCCTAGCTAGGTCGAGCTCCCAAGCAGCAAGGCAAAACCATCGAACAGCTATCCCATACCATCGAGCCTCTCTCAATTGCAGACTCACTGAGGGTCATGTATAAACGAACCATCAGAATTTAAGGAGTACACAATTATGAAAAAAGAGACCCTAGCCATACACGCGGGCTATGAGACAGACCCCACTACCAAGTCCGTGGCTGTTCCTATCTATCAGACAGTCGCTTACGAATTCGATAGCGCCCAGCATGGCGCTGATCTATTCGATCTGGCGGTGCCCGGCAACATCTACACACGGATCATGAATCCTACCAACGATGTGTTGGAGCAGCGCATGGCCGCGATGGAAGGTGGTATCGCGGGATTGGCAGTGGGTTCGGGCATGGCGGCGATCAACTACTCGGTTCTAACCATCGCGAAAGCGGGTGACAATATTATTTCGACGCCGCAGTTGTATGGCGGCACCTACACACTATTTGCCCACATGTTTCCTAGCCAAGGTATCGAAGTTCGTTTCGCGGAAGATGATTCGGCTGAGGCGATCGAGAAGCTAATCGACGACAAGACTAAGGCTGTGTATTGCGAAACTATCGGAAACCCTGCTGGCAATATCATCGATCTAGAAGCCGTCTGCGCGGCTGCTCACAAGCACGGAGTTGCTGTGATCGTCGATAATACTGTGGCTTCACCTGTAATTTGTAATCCTATCGATTTTGGCGCCGACATCGTCGTGCATTCCCTAACTAAGTACATCGGTGGTCACGGTACCTCTATCGGGGGCGTGATCGTGGACTCGGGTAAATTTCCCTGGGCCGAACATAAGGATCGTTACCCGGAATTGAATGAGCCAGAGCCTTCTTATCACGGAGTTGTGTATACGGAGGCATTGGGTGCGGCGGCATATATAGGCAGGGCAAGAACCGTCCCGCTGCGTAATACCGGCTCCGCCTTGTCGCCTATGAACGCCTTTTTAATTATGCAGGGATTGGAAACACTCAGCCTGCGAATGGAAAGGCACTGTACTAACGCGATGGCTGTTGCTGAATATCTGCAGGGGCATGACAGTGTGGAGTGGGTGAGTTTTGGTGGTCTTGAGAGCGATCCTAATCATGCCCTAGCGCAAAAGTATTGTGGTGGAGTTCCTGCATCCCTGCTGACCTTCGGCATCAAAGGGGGTTTCGACGCAGGTGTTCGTTTCTATGATGCTCTGGCTATGATTAAGCGCTTGGTAAATATCGGTGATACTAAGACTCTTGCCTGCCATCCTGCTTCTACCACGCATAGGCAGCTTAATGAAGAAGAGCAGTTAGCAGCTGGTGTGACCCCCGAGACGATGCGACTCTGCGTTGGTATCGAACATGTTGATGATATCATCGCTGATATCCAGCAAGCGTTGGCGTTGGCATAACTAAAATACTTGGAGAAACGGAAATTAAATGAAAACTATTCTGGCAGTTATATTCTTGGCCGCAACACTTATTGGCTGCGAAAGTATGTATGAGCAGGACGGTATACCAAGAATCAGGTCGCAGAGGCAGGTCGACGCCTATAATGAAACTGTGAGCTCAGAAGGAGAAAAATTGGTCTGCACCAAAGAGCGACCAACGGGGAGTAATATTTCCCAATTCATTTGCATGACTCAAAATCAGCAAGACAGAATAGCAACGCAGTCTCAACAGACCATTCAAGATGTTGGTCGTGGTGTCAACTGATCGCCGTACCTGCGGCTTGCTAGATTAAAGCGGCAGGAAAAATGCTACGTGTGAAAATTGAGCCTATTCCTGTATGAATGGGCTCAATCGCTTTGGGAAAGCTATATCCTTAACAATGTCACATCGCACTTGGCATGGTTAGATACACCCGTTGCTGTGGAGCCTATTGTAGCCCGCAATCCCTTCTTAGAATGAGTTCCGAGAATAATCATATCAGCCTTCTTTCTCCTAGCTTCCTTGCAGATTACTTCATAGGGTTTGCCGATTTTTATAAGTCAGTTCTTTCTGGTGATGTCAAAGGAAGCGGCGATTTTCTCAATCTTAGGAACAACGTCTTCTCGCAAACTCTTTTGATAGTCCCTCGGGAGCAGTGTATAGGGCAGCACGTTAATTACGATAAGTTTGCTCCCGAAACACTTGGCTAGCTCGGTAGCTTTAGCTAGAACCTTTTTACTTTCCGGTGAAGCTTCTATCGCACAAAGAAGAGTCTTATACATGGTTTTCTCCTCTCAATTACATTGCTAGCCGATAAGGGAGCTAGTTAACAATACAATCTTTACCTGATATTCATGGCGTAGCAATACGGGGCTATCACTCCCATGCATAACCGAGCAATGCCTGATCTAGGGCAATAATTTGGCCGATGAATAGCGAATTCCGTGTATTTGTAACTATCTGCACCTATTGCTAGGCCTTCGAGTCATTTTGAGGCTGTTGAAAAAATGAGTGTATTTCTGATCGTATTGCTACGAATTAATAGTAGCTTCGCGCTGGAACACTGACGAGGGATACCGCTAAGAGATCAAAAGTTCGCGCGAACTTTGAATACAAATTGAACGCCAGTAGTCGAGCAGGGTTTCTCCGTCTCGCGCAAGTTGCCGTCACGGAGGTAGCCGTTGTAGCGCTTGCGTTCTAGGCAGCGTATCTGGTCTTCGGCGTTGTTAACTTCAGCGCGGTAGGTGAAGTTCCCATATCCGAGTTTTTCGACGAATAGTTTAAGTTCTGGGCGAAGCTTTCCTGTGCCGAAAAAGACAACGTTGTCGATATCATAGCGAACGCGATTGCCACCTGTTCCGCCTACATCGCCGAAGGCATCTTGGTAGTTGATGCCGAAGCTCAGGTTCTGTGAGGGTATGTCCTGCCTATACCCCAGGCGAAAGCCGCCGCGGTCGAAAGGAATGACTGTGCGTTCTTTGCCTATGAGTGGGTCGAAGATAGTGGCGTCTTCGAAGTTCAATGCGGCTGTAACTACGGCCTGGGGTAGATCGAGAAAACTTAGCCGTATACTCGCATTCAGATACAGGCCGAAGACCTTACCATCGCCTACGTTGCCATTGGCGCTGATTGGCGTCGAGGGGTTGGTCGTTACATCTACTTTGCCGATCGATTCCGACACGTCATAGTAGAAAAATCTGGAATTCAACACGCCGCCATCGTTCGGTAGGCGGTAGTCAAGATTTACGTTGTAGCGCCAGGTTTGCTCCTGTTCAAGCTCAGGGTTTCCTGCAATCGCTGTCTCTTATACACATCTCCGAGCCCA